>JAAYFZ010000262.1 GCA_012727965.1 Clostridiaceae bacterium | reverse complement strand
CTGGATATGTCAGCATTGCCAACAACAGAACCAGGATTGGAGGCTGGAGCAGGTTTGCTCTTGGTCTGATTCGCTGTCTGTTGCGCCTGCCGGGCAGCCTCTTGCGCAGCGAGTACAGAAGCAGGTACATCAGGAGTCAGATATTTACTGGAAACGTAACCTTCTTTTCCTCCTGCTGTCTTGATCAGCGACCAGCCATCACCAACACCAATACGTGTTACCTTGTCATCCTGGCTGAGTTTAGTCACGACTTCGGCTTCAGAATTCGGTTGAGATCTGACATTTAGGCCTGAAGCGTCAACGTATCTTGTCTGTTCAACAGGAACGAAGACCATTTCAGCGGATGTATACTCGGAAGCAATATAACCGGTACGGCCATTGTATTCTATCCTGAGCCATTCTTCACTCTCACCGATACATTTGATTTTCTTACCCATCGGAATTTTTTCTAAGATATTGGCTTCAGCACTGAAGCTCTGCCTCATATTAAGTTCAGAAGCGCTGACATAAAGAACTTTATCCTGAGGTTCAAACTCCGGCCCGGTATATGCAGGTGTTGTCACTTCAGGCTCAGGTGATGCTGTAGGTTCTGCCTTCTCAGGTTCTGTAGCATCGGACTGAGTCTGCGTAGTTGTCTGAATTTCTTCAGTCTCAGCTGTGATCAGAGCATTCTCTGACTGACTTCTGCTAAGACCGTCTCCTACATTGTCGATACCCTCAGGAGCTGCCAGCAGATTAGCTTCTGGCTGCACCTCGGCATCCTCGATAACAGGAGATGCTTGACTTGGGACTGAAGTTGTCATGATGGTAGTCAGACCAAGTGGCTGACTCATGACCGGTGCGGCTATCACTACAGACAGGACCGCTGCTATTAGCAGAGTATTTGTCTGCTTCGATTTAAGCTGCTTAAATTTCATAATACCTCCGTCTTCGATGGTTTAGCATCGAAGCTGTACTTATCCGACCATAGGTTGACCCAATTACAGACGATTATACAGAGGTGCTATCTATGCGTCAACTTGATTGGATTTAGTTTGTAACATAAATGTCATAATTCGTAGATGTGTACAAATGCCTTCTGCCATATATGTGAACAAAGCTAGTACTTAGTTCATATATGAATGCGTCGATTAACTCGATCGCGCCAGCTGCGGCGACGCCCAACAGCCAGGCTGAGGGCAGCAGCTGCAAGACTGGGAATAGCCGCATAGAGAGACCATTCCAGCTTAAAAGCGCCAAAAGCATAGATTTCCGAGAGATATTCGACAGCGATAACTATAATCGCCAGAGCCGCAAAAACTGCCGCTGCCGTATAGTAGCTTTTGAGTATTCTGCGTTCGATCAGAAAACCGATCATAACTACGAACAGAGAAATCAGAGCTACAAGAGGCAACGCCAATCGAAAAAACCAGCCTTTTCCCGGGTGCAGATATTCTATAAACCGCAGGTATAATGCGAGCGCGAAAATACCTGGGAGGACAGCCTTGAGGAAGTTTAGACGATTCCATAAAAACAAAGGAACGATAAAAAACCATAGCAGCACCATCGATGAAGCAACATAGGCACCCCAGCCTGCACTACCTTTATATATGAAATTGATCACTAGTGTCAGTATAGCGGGAAAAGCTATAGCTATACTGATTATTGTAGCAGCGAAGCGTTTATTGAGTCTGGCATTGATTGGATCAAGACGTTCTGGATAAGGCCGCGGTTCATTCTCGCGGCGGGGCTGCTTCGGATTTATGCTCTCGACACCACAGAGCGGACATACGCGCTCTGACTGTTCAAGTTCTACACCACAATTGACACAATAAGACATGTCTTCACCAGCCTCTCATTATTTGCTTCGCAGGGCTATAATATATAAGTATACATGAATAGTCCAGACATAGAAGTATCGGCTTGAACTTGATTGCGAACATATCCTAATCCTGTTATACTGTTCAGGCAAATTTTTACTAATATAACAACAAGAACAGGCTGCGCAAAAAGTGCGGCAGATGACCCGGGAGGTTCACATAAATGTCTCATAATCTGAGCACAGAAATAACCAGACGCAGGACTTTTGCCATTATTTCGCATCCTGACGCAGGTAAAACTACAATGACTGAGAAGCTGCTGCTTTATGGCGGTGCTATTCATATGGCCGGAACGGTAAAAGGCCGCAAATCAAGTCGTCATGCTACCTCGGACTGGATGGAGATCGAGAAGCAGCGTGGTATCTCAGTTACATCGTCAGTTATGCAGTTTGATTATCATGGTTTCTGTATCAATATTCTGGATACCCCCGGCCATCAGGACTTCTCCGAGGATACATACAGAACGCTCTGTGCCGCGGATGCCGCCGTCATGATGATCGATGGCGCGAAGGGTGTCGAGGCCCAGACGATCAAGTTATTCGAGGTCTGCCGCATGCGCGGTATACCGATCTTCACTTTTATAAACAAAATGGACCGCGCAGCGCGCGATCCCTTCGAGTTGATGGATGAGCTGGAGAAGGTTCTCGGAATTTTCTCAGTGCCAGTCAATTGGCCGATCGGTACTGACGGTGATTTCAAAGGCGTTTACAACCGCAAATATAATCGCCTTGAGCTCTTCGATAGCAGAGTCGGCGATCATGGTGCCAGCATGGTAAAAGTAAACGTCAAGGATCTTGAGGATCCCGGTCTGGCAGATACGATTGGCTCGAGTTATCAGGAGAAACTGCTCAGCGATATCGAACTGCTTGATATCGCAGGCGATGAGCTGGACATGTCTAGAGTTTTGTCCGGCGAGCTTACACCTGTATTCTTCGGCAGCGCCATCACCAATTTTGGTGTTGAGGTATTTCTTAATGAATTTCTGGCTATGGCACCTTCCCCTTCTTCAAGATTGACGCAGGAAGGGCCACTTAATCCAACCGAAAATTTCTTCAGCGGCTTTGTCTTCAAGATCCAGGCAAATATGAATCCGGACCACCGCGACCGCATGGCTTTTATCAGGATATGTTCAGGCAAATATGGAAAAGGTCTTGAGGTTAAGCATGTCAGGCAGAATAAACAGGTACGTCTGGCACAACCACAGCAGTTCATGGCTCAGGAGAGAAATATCGTGGAAGAAGCCTATGCCGGAGACATTATCGGAATTTTCGACCCTGGTATTTTCAAGATCGGTGACTCACTGGTCGAGGGCAATCGCAATCTTCATTTCGAGGGCATACCTATATTCCCGGCTGAACATTTTGCCAGAATATCGTCGAAGGACTCAATGAAGCGCAAACAGTTCCTGAAGGGGATCGAACAAATCGCCGAAGAAGGAGCTATTCAGATGTACAAACAGCCTGATATAGGCACCGAAACATATATAGTCGGTGTTGTCGGTGTGCTGCAGTTCGAGGTCCTCGAATACAGGCTGAAAAATGAATACAATGTTGAGATACGTCAGAGCGGACTGAATTATAGATATGCTCGCTGGGTCCAGCCGGATAAAAACGGAAAAATCCCGGATCCGGGGAGCCTGTCGATTACCAGTACAACTATGATCGTGCTAGATCAGGACGATATGCCTGTTTTGCTTTTCGAGTCAGACTGGGCTATCGACTGGGCGCTTGACCGTAATCCGGGACTTAAGCTTGCTAATGTTGGCCATGCAGGTGGCTTTGATCAGTAATTACTGATTATTCCAGTACCATCTCAGGTTGTCTGAGAGGATCTGAGTTATTGCCGTGCATGCTCTCGCATACTTTGCACTGTACTACCCAGAGCTCAGCAAGTTCATCTTCGATCACTCTTGGTACGAATTCGGCATTGCCCTGCATTTGATAGTCCTCACAGAGATCCACATCCAGCTCTCTTGCGTGAGTCGGACAAGCCACATCTTCTGCAAATTCATAATTATGTTCATTCATGGCTAAGCACCTCCTTTTCACAAGCATAACAAATAACACCCGTCGTTACTGTCACACAGACGACGGGTGTTTCATAGCTTACGCTTATGCTCTTTTTTATGCTGTTCAGGCCTCGAGAATCTTCTCAACTGCCTCTTTCATTGCTTCTTTTACTATTTGCAGATCGTGCAGAACAGTTTTCTTGTCGAGACCGGCAATAGTTGCCGGTATCTCAAGTCCGCTCTCGGCAGCAAGTTCTTCGATCATTGTAAACTCACTTCTGCCCTTGCTATAACCTTGTCCATAAACTGCATCTCCGACGGCTCCGGCAAACTTAAAGGGGCTGGCTGTCGAAACATAGATAACCTTGCTGTCATCGCCCGATCTGCCGGCATATCTACTGTAGACATTGAATCCTACAGCTGTATGCGTATCGATCAGGTGATCGCAGCGGTCATAGACATCTCTGATTGTTTTTGACGTGCCGAAATCATCAGCAAATCCGCCGACAAAAACTTCCTGTAGCTGACGCAGAGCCGGTGTATCGATCTCATAGAAGCCCTCATTTTGCAGCTGTGTCATCCAACCAGCCAGTTTGGCGGCATTGCGCCCATTAAGCTCGAAGAGCAGACGCTCAAGATTGGATGAGATCAGAATATCCATCGACGGCGAAGTTGTTTTGTAGAACTCACGGCGGCGGTCATAAACACCTTTGCGCATGAAATCTGATAAGACCTTGTTCTTATTGGAGGCACAGATCAGTTTGTTGACCGGCAGGCCCATACTGCGTGCATACCAAGCAGCCAGAATATTACCGAAATTACCAGTCGGTACAACGATATTGATCTTCTCGCCTGCTTCTATTTTTTCGCCTTGCAATAAATCAGCATAGGCAGAGAAATAATAAACGATCTGTGGTACCAGGCGACCCCAATTAATCGAGTTGGCAGAGGACAGTAAGTAGCCCTTATCCTTGAGACTGGCAGCTAGATCAGCATCTCCGAATATCTGCTTAACGCCAGTCTGTGCGTCATCAAAACAACCATCAACTGCAACGACATGTAAGTTGTCACCCTCTTGAGTGACCATTTGCAGACGCTGTGCGGAGCTTACACCCTGTGATGGATAAAATACAATAACTGATGTACCCTCGACATTTTTGAAACCTTCAAGCGCGGCTTTTCCCGTATCACCTGAGGTGGCAGTCAAGATACATACCTGCGATGTCTCGCCGGTCTTGCGCATGGCAGTAGTCATCAGATGAGGCAACAGCTGCAATGCCATATCTTTGAAAGCCGCAGTGGGACCATGCCAGAGTTCAAGAATAAATTCTCTCTCATTATATTTGTTAAGCTGTACAAGCGGAGCCGGCTGCTCGCCGAACTTCTCTTCATCATAGGCGGCGGTGACAGCTTCTCTAAGCTCATCGACAGTATAATCGGTAAGATATAGTGAAAGTATACGAACGGCTCTCTCCTGATAGCTCTCCTGCGTCATCTGCATGATCTCATCCATGCTGACTGAGGGTATTTCCTCAGGCACGAATAGACCACCATCTGGAGCTATACCCTGCTTGATAGCCATTGCTGATGTATATTTGGCGCTGTCGCCTCTTGTACTGATAAAATGCATTTCTGCTCCTCCTGAATGTATAAGCGTATTCTCTATCTATCAATTATAGGTCAAAAACCCATCATATTTATTCTGCTGGCAGCATAGCCGGCCAGTTCGCTATTCGGGAAATTCTCTACAACATATTCAAAATATGGTTTGGCCTCATCAAACTGCTCAAGCTCCTGATAGCATCGTCCACAGTAATATGCGACATTACCGCGATAGTTATCTGGATCAAGACTGAAGGCCAGCAAATAATCCTCAAGTGCCGTTTCGAATTCACTCTGATCGAAGAGAGCCCTACCCGATAATCTTAGACTGTCAGCAGCTCTAACCGCAACTGTGGAAAACAGAGAATCTACATCCGATTTAAGCTGTGCGCTGCTAATTGTCGCTTCATCCTCTGCATCAGGTGCATCTGTCATAAATGTCGTTTCATCTGGTATCTCAGCCATTGTTATTTGTAGTTCCTGAAGCATCTTAGCTGCTTCTACCTGATCATTGTTCTGCATTTCAAAAGCTTCGCTATACTTGTCAAATGCCTGCTCAAGCTTCTGCTTATCCAGCTCCTCTTGCGAAATAGTAGTTTCTGTAGGAGCTGTCGTAGTTGGCTCTGTTGTCGGCTGCGTCGTTGTCGTAGATACAACCGTAGTTGGTTCAGTCTGACCAGCATTGGCAGATGTACTGCCTGTATCAGGCGGATTAATATAGCTGTTATAATCCTGCAAAAGAGCTAAGACTTCATCGTTGTCGTCTGCCATATCGCCAAGCTTGGTTTCAAGCCATTCCAACCTGGCCTGAGTATCAGGCCCGCTGTTTCTCGATGAGATAAAACCTGCCAGAGCGATACCTCCCCAGACCAGAGCACCTGCAGCAAGTACAATAAGTGCTACGGGCACGATTTTGCGCAGATAATCAAAAACATTTTTATCATAGACTATATGCGTCTCTTCCTCTTCTGGAAATTCAGCTCTGCGGATGACATCCTGTTTCTCTTTCTCGCTGGCCATACGGACTCGCTGCTTGCGGCCGGTAGGTTGCAGGATAGGTGCACCTGTACCTGGAATGCTGCTGATCGTTGAATTCTGCATTTCCCTTTCTGGTATTAGCTGCTCGAGGTCATCTTGTTTTCTCTTGCCGATAATACCAGCTCTTGAGCGGTTCTTAATTTTATCTGATCGGCTGCTTTTCTGCTCTTGTATCAGCAGCTGCTCCTGCAGTTCAAGTTGTTTTCTTGCTTCACCTAGATATTGCTCTGCACGTTCATGATCATCATGCAGCATATCAAGCAAGCTAGCGTGGTCAAAATGTTCAGCAGCTTCGGCATACTGGCCGAGCAGCATCTGACAACACCCCAGCAGCATGGCCGCCTGGGCGAACATTGGATAAGAAGCTGCTAGCCTCTTGAGGGCAATCAGCGCAATATCGAAACTATCGAGACCTATCAGGTCAACAGCCTTGTTGTAGGTAGCAATCGCTTGTTCCATTTCACGCGGCGGCGCAAACATACCGGTACCTGCCGGGCTAAGATGACTAAATCTCTCAATTTCTTTCTGCCAGTCCACTGTGGATCCTCCGAAGCTCTATTGCTCGTTATTATTATTAAGAAGCTGCCTGCGAACCGCACCTGCAAGATACAAAGAACCGAACGCACATAAGGCTTCCTGCGAATCACGATCAAGAGCAAGCGCGAAATCGGCTGCTCTGACGGTGTCCTTCTCATATATAACGAGATCTGAATTATTATAACTGTTGTCAGGGCTGATTGGCAATGATATTACCCTGCGTCCGGTCAGTTTGGCAATCCTGCTTGCTAGTTCCGCCGCAGGCATAGCCCGGGGATTTTGCGGTTCAGTACAAATAATCGGGCCGCATTGGTATCGATCCGAGAGAAAAACATAATATAGCATCGACTCAATATCCTTATCCGCCAACATCCCAGTCAAAAAAATTATCCTTCTTCCAGGGAGAAGTTCGGCAAGTGATTCAGCCAGCGCACGGCAGCCTTGGGGATTATGTGCTCCGTCAAGTATAACCGGCCCGGACTCGGCAGTCTGAGGTCTGCACAGCTCAAATCTTGCAGGCCAGACAGCTTGAGTTAGTGCCTGCTCCTGCCGTTCGCTAAGAGTAGTCCTGCCAATGAGATAACTGCATGCCCTGATAGCAAGGAGAGCCAGTAGCGGCTGATATGATCCGGGCATTTTGATTTTATGGCAAAGCGTAGAACGACTTGATTCATCCGGTAATAGATTCTGACCGGAATCAGAAACTTCGCAGAAAACTTGCCCATCAAGTTTATGCTCTATAACTTCAAAATCAGCAAAAGCGACCAGGTTAAGCTTAGCCTGTTTCGCCTCACAAACATGCTCAAACAATGTCAGCACTGCCTCAGCTTCCGCTCTATACTCGAATGCTGCCTGCGGGTCATATAACCAGACCGGGCTGCCATTTTTAATGATTCCTGCTTTTTGCCCGGCAATTGATATAATATCGTCTCCCAGCCAGGAAGAATGGTCCAGACCCAGAGCAGTAATGATTACTGCCTTCGGTTTATCAATAATATTTGTCGCATCACCAGTGCCGCCCATCCCTGTTTCCCAGATGACCTGATCACAGCCTTCTCTAGAAAAATGCAGGATTGCAGCAGCTGTCATAAGCTCAAATTCACTCGGCCAGCCCTGATCTTGCGCCTGCATCTTCGCTATAGCCAGCTTAAGCTCAGCAATTATACTGGCAAAAGCCGAGTCACTTATTTCGCCTGTTGTTTCATCTGCCTGCAATAAATTGAGTCCTGAAGTCCCGTCAGTGACTCTTATGGATTCACTGCGGCGCATGAGATGAGGCGTGGAAAACCACCCTACCCGATAGCCTTCTGCCGCTAGAAGAGCATTACAAAAACAGCCGGTCGAGCCTTTGCCATTCGTGCCGGCAATATGAATGAAGCTAAGATTATTTTGCGGATTACCCAGATTATTAAGAAGTGCCCTGATTCGTTCCAGACCAGGAACTATTCCCGCAGAAGCAGCTGCCTGGAAGAATTGTTCGATCTGATTACTCATGACTTGCGCCTAAATACAAACAATTTGCTTAGAACATAATTGCCAACAAGTACCAGTAGCTGAGTAACCAGCTTACTTATCAGAATCTCCCAGCCCATGAAACTCAGGACTGAACGCATGCCGATGACATCGGTCAATAAGAACATCGCACCATATTCAAAAGCAAGCGCAGTGCAAGCACGTGCTGCCAGAAATTTCATGAGTTCTTGCCAGACTGGCCCATGTGATTTAAACACAAAAATCCTATTTGCCCAAAAAGCGAAGAGGATAGCAGCAATGATTGCCGGAAAATTTGAGATCCACCAGCGTTCACTGCCAAAAACACGACTAAGCAGAGCGAAGACGACCAGGTTGACCGTGGTCGTCAGCACTCCAGCTATGATATAAACTACTATTTCTCTATATTTCTTAAGATCTAACTTATTCATCTTATGCTTACAGCTATTCGTCTATTTCATCATCTACGTGCGGAGCTTCTACTCTTCTGATCTTAGGAGGTTTGATGAAATTAGCTTCACTGTTTATTTCGTCATAATCGTCAAAGCCACCATCGTCATCAGGACCGGAACCAGGTCTGTTGCCTCTTCTGCGGATCAACAGCCAGGCCAGCACACCACTCAAGAGCACGATGATCGAGGCCAGAATAATCGTTACCACAAAATATGGATTAGCAGTCTGCGAGTAATTAGTCTCCACAACAGGCACAGGCGTTGGCGTAGGAATAGGTGTCGGCGTGGGCAATGGTGTTGGCTCAGGCTCACGCGGAACAGCAGAATAAGGGAAAATCAATCTGGTAGAATTCTGGAAAAGGTAGAAACCCTTCTCGCCCTTATCATTTAACAGATAAAGTAGATAAATCCCTGATTCAGCAGAAGCATCACCATTTTCACTATAAGGTTTCCAACAGTCAAAAGCCTCGCCGTCTATGGTTATCCTTGCCTCAACGAAGCCGTCCGGAATCACGACAGATTCATCTGGCATGATCCTCGTATAAACAGCACCAGGCACAGTCAGCTGAGCGAAACGATAGAATTCTCCAGTCTGTGCGTCATAGAAATAAAAACCAGACTCAGGACCTTCATTACTTAAGTACAGCAGAACAAGTCCGCCATGACGCGACTTGTACGCCGTAACCATTTGTCCGTTGATCTCGATAGCAGCTTCATAAAAACCTGCCGGCACTTCCACGCCCTCTGGTAGTTCAATTACATAAAAAGGCTTACTATCAACCATGACTGACATCGGAGGAGTCGGCGTCGGTTCAGGTGTCGGCGTCGGACCAAGTCTATTGGCCGTAATCGTATAGGTTTTCGTCGAGCCATTCTCAGCTGTTACAACTACACGTATAGGATTTGCTCCATCCTTGAGGCCTGTGTTGCCACTGACCTGAACAGACTGAGCCTTCGTGTCCGCAGCTGCCGCTGATACGACAACACGGTCAACTCCCATACCAACCTGTATTGAATAATTTTGCGTTCCAGGATTAAAAGCAGGACTCAGCTGTCCCTGGTCAACTGAGAGAGAGGCCAGGTTAGCGTTTCCAGATCTTGGTGGATTGATTGTGACTGTAGCTGCTGCTGCAGGAGGATAAAACAATTGATCTCCTGTGTTGACGTCTGAACCAGATACTGTGAAAACAGCAGCACCTTGACTATTAGCTCTAAACACAATTTTAACAAGACTACTTGTGGTTGCTGCGGTGTTAT
>JAAYFZ010000261.1 GCA_012727965.1 Clostridiaceae bacterium | reverse complement strand
TAGCTCCAAATAGAGCGGCAGGATAGCTCAGAATAGCACCCACCATATCGATTGCTATCTGTGGGGTAGAAAGCTCTATATTCAAATTTGTCATCGTTGCGATCGCGTTCACATAAGAGCCTGCAAGAATATTACCTATCTCCATAAGAGCTGATCTACCCATTTCAGACAGTTCGGAAAAACTACTGATTTTCTCATTAAGCAGGACCTCGATCAATTTACAGACGAACCGCTGCTCAAGCAAGAACAACATCATGCCCCTGACATCCTTATCCATTGTAACAAGAATGCCGACAAATTCATTCTCAGGGCCTCCAAGCAGAGTGGTCATATCACTCACATCCAGAATCCTTAAATCAGGAACGGACATATTGACTCTATCCGCTAAAATATGTGACAGTGCTGTCGCTGCGTTCCCCGCACCGACATTGCCGATTTCTGACAATACGCTCATCTCAAAATCATTCATCTGTTCGTAATTCTTCATTATTGCCACCCCCTCCTTGCAAGTTTATCATAAAACAAACGTGCTCAGATAGCTTATGGAACACTCCAACCAGGCAAACCTTGCGGATTTGATACACCCGCTACGCAGAGTTGCTCACGCTTATGATATTATACTTGAGGTTTCACTATATATTTAATCGAACAAAATTGCGAAAGGTTGATAGTATGGACACAGAAAATATTCGCAGCCCGTTAGAATTACTCATATTCAGCGCACAAGCATGCAGCGTATGCCATGCAGTTAAACCAAGACTGCTCGAGCTAGCAGACAAATATAGCGTTCCCTACCGCCTGATCGATACACAGGAAGAGCTGGAATTCGCATCACAGCTTCTTGTTTTTACTGTTCCAACCGTACTTTTGATGATGGATGGAAGAGAAATCAGACGTGAGAGCAGATTTATAGACTTCTCAGGGTTGGAAAAAACACTGGCAGCAGCGGCAGAGAGCATTTGAGGTAACTGAATTGGAGATCATAAGCTGGAATGTTAATGGCATCAGAGCAGCAGCAAAAAAAGGCCTGCAGGAATACATGACCGAGCGAGATGCAGATATATACTGTTTTCAGGAGATAAAAGCTTACCCGGGACAATTACCGCCGGCAATTCGGACAATAGAGCCTTGGCATGCTTATTTCCACCCGGCTCAGCGCAAGGGTTACTCTGGAACAGCAATATATACCAAGCAACAGCCAAAATCTATTACAGTAGGTATGGGCAGACATCGCTTCGACAATGAAGGCCGCATTTTAACGCTCGATTTCGGCGACTTCCTTCTTTATAACGGCTATTTTCCGAACGGCACTGCCCGTAAGGAGAGACTGCAGTATAAACTTGATTTCTATGATTTCTTCCTGGACCATTTAAATGGACAGCTTGCACGCGGCAAGGAAATATTAATTTGTGGTGACCTAAACACTGCTCATAGAGAAATAGACCTGGCAAGACCTGCCGAAAACAGCAAAACCTCAGGTTTCTTGCCTGAGGAGAGAGCCTGGATCGACAAATTGCTTGCCGCCGGTTTCATTGATACGTTTCGAGTGTTTGATGATTCAGCCGAAAATTACACCTGGTGGGATATGAAGACAAGAGCCAGAGACCGAAATGTCGGTTGGCGCATCGACTATTTCTTCGCCAGTGAGGGCCTGCGTAACAGAATTACAGCCGCCGGTATTGAAGCTGATCAGCAGGGTTCAGACCACTGCCCGATCAGCCTGACAATTACTGACAGCTGAATGCTTAAAACCACATATAATTTTTCTTTAGGGCTTAGGGATTTTACCTTTTTTAATATCTTCAAGCAGCTCGACCGGATGATCTGCCGGTTTTACTTTTGGGTAGACTTTTACCAGTATGCCATTTTCATCATAAACAAAAGTACTGCGCTGAACGCCCATATAGGACTTGCCGTACATTCTTTTTTGAACCCAGACGCCATACATTTCACACAATAGTTTATCCGTATCAGACAGCAGTGTGAAACCAAGATCATATTTCTCCCGGAATTTCGCATGAACCTCAGGCGAATCGGGACTAACACCAACAATCGTATAGCCCTGCTCCTCAAATTTACTGCGCTCGTATTCAAAAGCAACAGCTTCATTCGTGCAGCCTGGTGTATTATCTTTTGGATAAAAATACAGAATCAGCTTCTGGCCCTTATAATTACTAAGATCTATCATAGACCCTTTTTCATCAGGTAAACTAATCAAGGGCAGTCTATCACCTATTTGCATTTTCAGCACCTCCCTGTTAGCCTGAAGTCTATCAGAATCTCAAGGATACTGCCGTAACTGCTGATGCAAAAATGTGTGTGCCTGTTCAGCCCCGGCGACAACCACAACGATCAGCAAGCGCCGCCTCGACAAAACCTGTAAATAGAGGATGCGGGCGATTAGGTCTTGACTTGAATTCCGGATGGAACTGGCAGGCAACATACCAAGGATGATCCTCTAGCTCGACCATTTCAACAATTCTGTTATCAGGAGAAGTTCCGCTGATCATCATACCGGCATCGACCAGTGCATCGCGATAATCATTATTGACCTCATAGCGATGTCTATGGCGCTCATGGATAAGACTCTGTCCATAAACAGCATAAGCCTTGGAATTTTCATTTAGCGAACAGGGGTACTGTCCCAGACGCATCGTACCGCCCAGCTGATTAACATCCTTCTGCTCCGGCATCAGATCTATCACTGGATGTTTAGTCTGAGAGTCGATCTCAGCACTATTAGCATCATCATAGCCAATCACATTGCGGGCATATTCGATGATGGCGATCTGCATACCAAGACATATTCCAAAATAGGGCAGGCCCTGCCGACGTGCATAGCCAGCAGCGATTATTTTGCCTTCAATTCCTCTGGTACCGAAGCCGCCCGGCACCAAAACTCCATCAACATCACCAAGCAGATCGTCAACACTGTTTTCGTTCACATCATCTGCATCTACCCATTTTATCTCCACCTCTGAGCGCGAAGAAATACCACCGTGCTTGAGAGCCTCAACAACACTGAGGTAAGCATCACGGAGAGCTGCATATTTACCGACAAGAGCAATTTTCACCTTATTTATTGGTGCGGACAGTGCATCGACCATAT
>JAAYFZ010000260.1 GCA_012727965.1 Clostridiaceae bacterium | reverse complement strand
GTATGATTCCTTGTCTGCTTGATGCCAATTACAGACCGTATGGCAAACACGAACAAGTAAAAACTGTGTTTACTATTCATAATCTTAAGTATCAAGGGATACATGGACGAGAGAGAATTCTCGATCTGCTGGATATTCCTGAACGTTATCTGAATGAGAATGGAGTGCTTAAGGATGGTGCTCCCAATTTCATGAAGAGCGGACTGGTCTATTCTGACAGGATAACAACCGTATCTCCCACTTATTCAAGCGAGATAATGACAGCATATTTTGGTGAAGGCCTTGATGGAGTTTTACATGAGCAGGGCTGGAAGCTTAGCGGCATCCTAAATGGTATTGATACCGAAACCTATGATCCGGCAACGGACACGCAGCTTGCAGAAAACTATGACAGTGAGAGCTGGCGTATCGGCAAACCTGCCTGTAAGCAGGCTCTGCAGGAAGAGCTTGGTCTGGCAATCAGACCGGATGTTCCTCTGGCTGCTATGATAACCAGACTTGTTGACCAGAAGGGGCTTGATTTGCTGTTACATATACTCGATGAGTTTTTGCAAGAAGATATACAATTTGTCATGCTTGGTACTGGTGATCCGGATTATGAGAATGCACTTAGAGCCGCTGCTGACAAGCATCCTGATAAGATGGCCGCATGCCTGACATTCAGTCAACCGCTTTCTAACAGGATTTATGCCGGCGCTGATATGTTCCTGATGCCATCATTGTTTGAGCCTTGTGGATTATCTCAGCTGATTTCCATGCGTTATGGTACAATACCGGTTGTACGCGAAACCGGAGGACTTGTAGATACGGTTGAACCGTACAATCAATACGAAGGTTCAGGCACCGGCTTTTCTTTTACCAATATAAATGCTCATGAATTTTTGTTTACGACTAAATATGCTTGTGAGGTCTACCGTGAATCACCGGAGGCCTGGCAAGGTATCGTAAGCAGGGCTATGGCGGGAGATTATTCGTGGACGCGCTCTGCACAGACTTATGTTGACCTGTATGAGGAGTTGCTCCGAGCCACCAGTTAGTCAGGATGGTATTTAATGTTTGCAGTTCATAATAGCCGCTCTCTAGCCTATCGCAGGCCATTTGGAGCAGTATCTATCGATACGGCCGTAAGATTCTCCCTGCGGGTCGAACCGCAGGGAGATTCTGTTCAGGCTGTTTATCTTTGTTATGCCTACGGACTTGATTCTTTTAGCGAGAGTCGGCTCCGTCTGCGCCGACAGACAACACCGGGCAAGAATGAAACTTGTGAAGACAATAATAAATCAGGCGATATTGATTCTGTCTGGTACAGTGCAGTCTGTGATATGCCTTCGGAGCCAGGGCTGTTTTTCTATTGGTTTGAAATAGAAGTAAATAACAGCAGAACCTGGTATACAGCTGATTTGGAGAAAAAGGACGGCTGTGGCCGTTTCAGTCCGACCAGACCCTATTTTCTACCTGGAGAATCGATGACTCCGGCACCTTTTCAGGTAACTGTGCATCTGAGAAATTTTTCGGTGCCTTCGTGGCTGCCTGGTGCAGTCATGTATCAGATATTTCCTGATCGTTTCAATCGTGGTTCAGATTATTCTCCAGAAAAAATGATCGAAGCTGGCAACTATCCGGAAAGAATTTGGCATCATGAATGGGACTCGGATGTTGATATTATTGGTAAGCCAGAAACAGGATATATAGCTTGTGATTTTTATGGCGGATCAATACGCGGAATTATTGAAAAACTTGATCATATTGAGCAGATCGGTACCAGTATAATTTATCTTAATCCGATATTCAGAGCGCGTTCAAATCACCGCTATGATACAGGTGATTATGAGCAGATAGACCCCGTCCTAGGGAGTGAGGAAGATTTTCGTGAATTATGTGCTCTTGCCGAGGAACGCGGCATCAAGATAATTCTTGATGGTGTTTTTAGCCACACAGGTGCGGATAGCCGCTATTTCAACAAGCTTGGAAGATATGACAGTGTTGGTGCCTGGCAGGAGTCGGTCGATCGCACAGGGGATTCGCATTGTTCGGACTATACCAGCTGGTATAATTTCCATCAACGCGGTAATGATGTTTTTTATGATTCATGGTGGGGTTTTCCGGATCTGCCTAGTGTCAATGAACATGACCTTATTTATCGTCACTATATGACTGGTGATGAAGGCATAATTCGCCGCTGGCTGCAGGCAGGCGCTTCCGGCTGGAGATTAGACGTATCAGACGAGCTTCCAGATAGCTTCCTGCGTGATGTCAGGCGTGCGGCCCTCGGTGCCAGGCCTGATTCAGTAATAATGGGCGAGGTATGGGAAGACGCGAGCCGCAAGGTAAGCTATGGCAAATATCGTGATTTCATTTTTGGCAGGACGCATGACTGTATTATGGGTTATCCATTTCGTAATGCGATTATTGGCTGGCTGGCAAGCCACCACAATGCTGAGGAAATGCTAAATGAACTTGAACTTATCAGAGAGCATTATCCTGTTGTCAGCTTCTACAGTAGTATGAACCTTATCAGCAGTCATGATATCCCGCGTGCCATCACAGCAATCGCAGGTATACCAGATCCTGGAAACCGCGAAGCTCAACAGAAAACGAAACTGTCTGCATCGGCACGTAAACGTGGCGAATCCCTGCTGAAGCTTGCAGTCATGCTTCAGATCGCTTATCCAGGTATCGCCGCCATCTATTATGGCGATGAGACCGGCATGGAAGGTTATCGTGATCCCTTCAACAGGAGAACGTATCCTTGGGATAAAGAGAATGAGAAATTAGTGAAATGGTTTGGTAAAATCGGAAGTTTGAGAAAAAAACTGCCTGTGCTTCGTACAGGTTTCTACCAACCACTAATTGCTGACGAAGATATTTTTGTTTTCGAGCGTAATCTTGGCGTAGATGGATTTGATATTTTTGACCGTAAAAACGAAGGTCCTGACCATGTGCTGGCGGCTTTTAATCGCAGCGCTCAGACCCGGAGCTTCCGCTATGGCAGCAGAAGTATCGAGCTGGCACCTTATGGTGGGCTTATTGAATATGGAGAAGGCATGTCGATTCGCACATGGACCTGAGGCATAGAACGAGGTATAAACTGATTCATAAATTGACCTCAAATTTCCTGTTCAGCGGCTTGACAAACCACATAGCTGATGATTATAATTGCTCATGCTGAACACCGAAGCATCCTCATCAGCAAAATTTCAAACTGGTAACGCGGCCATGGCGGAACTGGCAGACGCGCACGTTTGAGGGGCGTGTGGGAGACCATATGGGTTCAAGTCCCATTGGCCGCACCAGAATAAAGAGCCTGAGACAAAATGTCTCAGGCTTTTTATTTTGCTATTCAGCAAAACCAGAAGAGTCATTGCCAAAATAGAGGAATATATGTATAGTGGTTTAGTAGCGTCTGTTACAGCTATGAAGTTGTTAGCAGACAGTAGAAACAGGAAGCTGTTTCCTTTTTTATGTGTTTTGGTAAGTACGGAAGGATGGATTAATTTATGCATTATGTGATTCTAGGACTCTTTATAGTTGTGATGATCTTAGTAGGCGTTTTTAGCAGCCGTCGTATCAAAACAACAGATGATTTTGTCCTTGGCGGTCGAAAAATGGGCGCCTGGCTATCTGCTTTTTCCTATGGAACCACTTATTTTTCAGCTGTTGTTTTTGTTGGTTATGCTGGTCGATATGGTTGGTCCTTCGGACTGTCTGCAACCTGGATCGGTATTGGCAATGCTGTGATTGGCAGCCTATTGGCCTGGCTTCTGCTGGCTGAGAGAACAAGAAGAATCTCACTGACGCTAAATGTTAATAATATGGCTGATTTCTTCGGCCGCAGATATGACAGCAAAGGCCTTGAGCGTTTTGCTGCACTAATTATATTTGTATTTCTAATTCCATATTCCGCATCGGTATATCAGGGCCTCGGGCATATATTTGTCAGATTCTTTGCGGGTACGCCTCTGGAAAATCTCAAGCTCAGTATGTTGCTGATGGCTGTAATCACAGCGATCTATCTATATTTCGGCGGTTATATTTCAACCGCCATAAACAGCCTTATCCAGGGCATAATAATGCTGTTTGGTACAGGTTATATGGTTTGGAAAGTTCTTGATATCATCGGAGGATTGCAGGCTGGTAGGGAAGCACTGGCTGCCAACAGCGCTGTCGCTGATGGTTCGCTGGCATCTGCTACGGGACCGGCACCTTTTGATCTTCTTATACTTTTGCTGATGACAAGTGTTGGTACTCTTGGCCTACCGCAGATGGTTTCTAAATTCAAAGGGATCAGAGATCGCAAAACTGCTAGAAGAGCAACAGTTATGAGTACTATTTTCGCTCTTATAATCGGCGGCGGTGCATATTTCATGGGCGGGTTCTCCCGCGTCCTCAATCAGAAACTGGGTCTTGGCTTCGAACAAGGCAGCAATCTTGATACTTTGATGCCGCTGATTTTCGAGAGTCTCCTGACAAAAGAGTTTATGGCAGTATTGGTTGTGCTTATGCTTTCTGCCTCTATGTCGACTCTGGCTTCGATCGTTCTCGTTTCGGCACCGACCTTCAGTAAAACAATTCTCAAAAAAGATAATATGAAAATACTGAGACTATTATCGATAGGTTTTGTCTTCATATCCTGGCTTGTTGCTGTTATACCAAGTGCGATCGTTACGCTGATGGCGTTCTCCTGGGGTGCCGTTTCCGGCTCGTTCATCGGCCCATATATCTGGGGCCTCTATAGCCGCAAGATCACACGCTTCGGTGCAACCGCAGGTATGTGCAGTGGTTTGCTTACAGTTCTGATCGGTGCGACAGCAGCGTTTATACAAAACAGCCAGACAGCGGCATCATGGTCGCCACGACTTGCAGTTCTGGCTATGGCAGTATCACTAGTGATCACTCCAATGGCCAGCCTTATTTCACAGAAATGGTCCAAAATCCCGGAAGGAGCAAAGGCATTATGATTTGGAATCCCGTTGAGAAAATTAGCAGAAGCGAAATGGAAGCACTTCAGTTATCAAGGCTTCAGCAGACTGTTGCCAGAGTTTGGGAAAATGTCCCCTTTTACCGTAATAAGATGGAAACGCTTGGGGTGCGTCCTGAACATATCAAATCGGTAAAAGACGTATCCTTGCTGCCACTTACAGTCAAAAATGATCTGCGTGACAATTATCCATATGGTCTATTTGCCAGTCCTCAGCGTTCAATAGTTCGTTTCCATGCCAGTTCAGGAACGACAGGCAAACCAATCGTTGTCGGTTATACGAGAAATGATATGGAGGTCTGGACTGACTGCTGTGCACGTGTTGCATCGGCAGCCGGAATCGGTCAGGATGATATTTGCCAGATAGCCTTTGGCTACGGTATGTTTACCGGCGGCTTCGGCATGCATTATGGGATCGAGAGAGTAGGTGCTACAGTTGTTCCAGCTTCAAGCGGCAATTCTGAGCGCCAGCTGATGTTTATGCAGGATTTCGGTACTACTGGATTAGTTGCGACACCTTCCTATATTCTTCATCTGACAGAGGTAATGAAAGAGATGGGCATCAGTCCTGATGATCTCAAGCTGCGTGTCGGCCTCTTCGGTGGAGAGGGTCATACATCTGAGATGCGCGAGCTGATCGAGAAGAGGCTTGGTATCATAGATACGCAGAATTATGGAATGACAGAGCTCTGTGGACCGGGCGTTTCCTACGAATGTCTTGAAAACAGCGGTATGCATATCAATGAGGATCATTTTCTGCCTGAGATCATAGATCCTGAAACGGGTGAGGTGCTCCCTGAGGGTGCTCAGGGTGAGCTGGTATTCACAACGCTGACAAAAGAAGGCATACCGATGATTAGATATCGGACGAAGGATATTTCTCAGTTAAATTATGAACCATGTGCCTGCGGACGCACCAATGTCAGAATGTCACTGGTAAGAGGCAGGTCTGATGACATGATGGTTATTAGAGGCGTAAATGTATTCCCCTCACAGATTGAAGCTGTCCTGATGACTGTTTGCGGGATTGGTCCTCATTATCAAATTATTGTCACAACTGAACACTTCATGGACAGGCTTGAGATCAGAGTAGAGCTTACCGATGGCGAACGTCTTGAGAGCTATGCCGGATTGGAGAGCCTGATCAAGGAAATCAGACAGAAGCTGAGGGTGGTTTTGCAGATAGATGCCAGAGTTACTCTGCTTAACCCGCAAACTCTTGAACGCACAGCTGGCAAGTCAAAAAGAGTAATTAATAAACGTGACAAATGCTTCTGACAGCTTCTGTGATAGCTTTTGCAGCAATGGTTTATTATGATATATTCTTATTAGCTAAATAAAGCGGATATACAAGTATCTGTTTACTGATAAGCAAGAAAGGTTACAGGTGAGAGATTTGAAAGAAATTTTGCTTGGTAATGAAGCAATTGCACGAGGCGCTTATGAAGCAGGAGTCAAGGTGGTCTCCTCATATCCAGGTACGCCTAGTACAGAAATAACACAGGCTATTGCTTCATATGATCGCGTTTATTGCGAATGGGCTTCCAATGAGAAGGTTGGTCTTGAAGTTGCGATAGGTGCCAGTCTGGCTGGTGCCAGAGCTATGAGCTGTATGAAACATGTTGGTATGAATGTTGCGGCAGACCCCCTGTTTACAGTTTCCTATACTGGAGTCTCAGGTGGTCTTGTAGTAGTCGTTGCTGATGATCCTGGTATGCACAGTTCGCAAAACGAACAAGATAGCCGCAATTATGCCAGAGCAGCCAAAATGCCAATGCTTGAGCCTTCTGACAGTCAGGAATGCCTGGAATTTACTAAGAAAGCATTCGAAATATCAGAAAAATATGATACCCCTGTAATGATCAGGTTATCGACAAGGATCTCACATTCAAGAACTCTGGTATCAACGAATGAACCGTTAGACCAGAAACTGATTCCTTATGAGAAAAACATGCAAAAGAACGTGATGATGCCAGCTATGGCTGTTAAGAGACATATCGTTGTCGAGGAACGCCAACGCAGAATCGCGGCTGATGTCAGCAATGATAGTCTTGAAGGTCTGATCAGCATAGAACAAGGTTCAAATGAGCTGGGAATCATAACAAGTGGTATAGCCTGGCAGTATGTCAAGGAAGCTCTGCCTGAGGCAAGTGTGCTCAAGCTGGGTATGATCTGGCCACTGCCTATAGAAAAAATCAAAAAATTTGCCGCTGGCGTTAAGCGCCTGGTTGTAATCGAAGAGCTTGATCCTGTTATAGAGACCGAGCTTAGGGCTGCCGGCATAAACTGCGAAGGCAAAGATCTTTTTACATTACAAGGCGAGTATACGCCTTCTATGATCAGGGAAGCACTCTCAGATAACAAAAATCCAGCATCTGCTTTTGATAAATCGGCATTGCCACTGGCTCCTGGCAGACCTCCTGTTATGTGCGCAGGCTGTCCTCACAAAGGACTGTTCATGGCTCTTAGCAGACTCAAGGCTGTTGTGACAGGAGATATAGGCTGCTACACATTAGGTGCGCTTAATCCGACCAATGCCATGGACGTCTGTGTATGTATGGGCGCTTCGATAGGTATGGCACATGGTATTGATAAAGCGACAGATAGTGAAATGACAGAAAAAACCGTTGCAGTAATTGGTGATTCGACCTTTTTACATACGGGCATAAACGGATTGATCAATAGTGTCTACAATGGCAGCCGCAGTACAGTTATCATTCTTGATAATTCAATAACCGGTATGACCGGACATCAGCAAAATCCTGCAACCGGAAGAAATATTCGCCTGGATCCGGCACCTGCTGTTGATCTAGAAGCATTGTGCCGCTCGGTAGGTGTTAAGTCGGTTTATACTGTTGACCCGGCGGATACAGACGCCAGTCGCAAGGTTATTGCTCAGGCAATGAAGGAACAACATGTAACAGTCGTTATTGCCAGAAGACCGTGTGCTCTCATCCCGACCGGACGTGGAACACCTGACATGGTAGTAAGCCTCGATCGTGATAAATGTACCCGCTGCGGTGCTTGTCTGAGAATTATGTGTCCTGCACTGACCAAGGGAGAAGATGGATATCCACAGATTGATCCTGTGACCTGCAATGGTTGTGATCTCTGTGTGCGTGTCTGCCCATTTGACGCTTTGATTTCAGGACAAGCCACGAGAGAAGAGGAGGCGAAATCATGACTAAGTCTTTTAACATAGTGCTGGCAGGCGTCGGCGGACAGGGAACACTTCTGGCCGGTAAGCTTTTTGGACTGATCGCAGCCAAAATGGGCTTAGACGTTAAGGTTTCTGAGGTTCACGGCATGGCACAGCGCGGCGGCAGCGTTATCACTTATGTTCGTATCGGTGAGCGTGTTTATTCGCCCGTAATTGAACCTGGAGCTGCTGATTTCATTCTGGCTTTTGAAGAACTTGAAGGTATGCGCTGGGCACATCTGCTGCGTCGCGGTGGAACCTTGCTTATTAATATGAGAAGAACTATGCCGATGCCTGTGGCAATGGGGCAGGCTGAATATCCAGACAATATTATTGAGAGTATTCTTGCGCTGTCTGAGGGCGGAACATCTGTTTATGCATTAGACGCACAGAAGCTTGCTGAAGAAGCAGGATCGGTAAAAGCCGTCAACTTCGTTATGACTGGGGCCATGTCACATTTCATTGATATTGACAAAGCGCTCTTTTACGAAGCAATAAATGATCTGTTCAGCGGCAAGAAGGCAGCTCTGGCTGAAATGAATCAGCGCGCTTTTGATCTTGGTTCTGCTATAATAGAAGCAAAATGACAGGAGGAACCGACCTATGTTAGTTAAACAGATATCTGTCTTTCTGGAAAACAAGTCAGGACGACTTGCTGAAGTAACAAAAACTTTGGGCAGCAATGACATTGACATCCGTGCACTCTACATCGCTGATACGACGGAGTATGGCATACTTCGTATGATCGTAGATCAACCTGAGCAGGCTTTGCAAGCCCTCACTGACAGCGGTTTTACGGTCAGCTCAACGAATGTAATCGCTATAGCAATAGAAGATCATCCCGGAACATTAGATCAGGCTCTGGAAACATTGAGCGAAGGTTCGATATCTGTTGATTATTTATATGCATTTGTTGGTCGTTCATCAACTGATGCTATCGTTATCATACGTGTTGAGAATCCTCAACTGGCACTTGATAAGCTTGAAGAAACCGGGATACGGGTTCTATCATGCAAGGAGGTTTACGGTACTTGAGTTATGCCGCTTATAGCATGTCAGGTATCAGCAAAACCGTCTATGATCTGTCGGAACAGGTCATGCAGGCGGTTTTGCCGGCATTTGGCAGACTGGAAAAAATTAAGGAAATAAATCAGCTTAGAGTAATAAGAGCCATGCAGGAAGCAGGTGTTTCCGAGAGTATGTTTGGAGGCAGCACCGGGTATGGCTATGATGATAGCGGACGCAGTCAGATAGAGAGAGCCTATGCGACTGCTTTTGGCGCTGAGGCGGCATATGTCCGTATTCAGATCAGCGCCGGTACTCAGGTATTGTCACAATGTCTGTTTTCATTACTTAGACCTGGTGATGAGCTGCTGTCGGTCACAGGCGCACCTTATGATACGCTCCAGGAAACGATAGGCAGTTCAAACAATGAAAAAGATACCGGTTCGCTGCACGACTACGGCATAAGCTACAGGCAGATCGAGCTGCTAGAAGACGGCTCGCCAGATTTGGATGCCATCAGGTCAGCAATCATACAGAAGACAAAAGTAGTATTTGTCCAGAAATCGCGTGGTTATACAACCAGAAGATCTCTGCTCGCTGAGGATATTCGCAAGATAGCTCAGACTGTGCATGAGACCTCGCCAGAAACAATTGTTATGGTCGATAACTGCTATGGCGAATTTGTCGAAGAACTTGAACCATGTATGGTCGGTGCTGATCTTTGTGCCGGCTCATTAATAAAAAACCCGGGCGGCGGACTCTGTCCTTCGGGCGGTTATGTCGTCGGCAGAGCAGATCTGGTAGAACAGGCTGCATCCAGAATGACGGCACCGGGACTGGGCAGTCATGTTGGACCGTCGCTTGGATTTAACAGAACTCTTGCTCAAGGATTCTATATGGCCCCGCATATTGTCTGTGAGAGTCTCAAGGGAGCTGTTTTCGCAGCGGGTCTATTTGCTGCCTCTGGCTTCAAAACATATCCCGCTGTTGATGATATCAGAGGAGATATAGTTCAAACTCTAGAATTTGGCGATCCGGACAAACTGATCCGTTTCTGTCAATCAATACAGCAGGCTTCACCTGTTGACAGCTTCGTATTGCCGGAGCCCTGGCCTATGCCAGGATATGACAGCGATGTCATTATGGCAGCTGGTGCTTTTGTACAGGGTGCTTCGATCGAGCTTTCGGCAGATGGACCACTTAAACCACCTTTCCCTGCCTATATGCAGGGTGGGCTTTGCTTCGAAAACGTTAAGCTGGCATGCATGCTGGCACTGGAAAAAATGGAGTGAACAAGTGAGAAGGCAAAACGAGCCAGTACGAAGACCAATCAGGCCAGAGCGCCGACCTGTCGGTCAAGAGCGCAGACCTGAAAATGGTCAGTATAAACCGGTCAGCGGTGACCGGCAGACTGTTATGCCCAAGCTCAAACCACGACAGGCCTCGGATGTAGAGCGTTTGATGCGGATAGAACGACGCAAGGTCAGAAACCGCGCGATAACAATGTCGATCGGAGTTCTCTTCATAATGCTGATTACAGCAGTCATGATTATCGCTGTAATGAATCAGACCAAACCCAGGCCTCGATTCATGTTTATTCAAGAGGGAACTGTCGAGCATAAAATAGCCAGCAAGGGACTTATCATCAGAGATGAAAATGTCTTCACCGCTGCGTCAGGTGGAGTTCTTAAGCCATTGGCCACAGAAGGCAGCAGGGTAGCCAGAGGCCAGAAGGTTGCCCTGATAATTCCAGAAGATCAGCAGGAGAAAATAAGAGAGCTTGCTAAACTTGAGCAAGATATTGTCGATTTGCAGATCGAACTGATGAACAGCGGTAAGGGTGCAGGAGCAAGAGCAATATATGACGAAACAAATGCTGCTTTGTCTTCCGTCGTCAATCTGATTCGTTCAGATCTGGTACGTTCTGACATAAGCAGTGTTGGTGGATATTCAACTTCTCTTGAGGTGCTTATCGATCAGAGAAGCACCAAGCTTCTGCCGATAGATTTTCGCGATGCCAGAATTGATCAGCTTAAAAATACCCGCTCTCAACTCGAGCTTAGTTTAGGGCTCGATTCGGGAACTATAATCTGTCAGCAGCCGGGAATACTATCTTTTGAATTGGACGGACTGGAGGAACAGATCAGTATTGCATCAGCTCTTACGATTACACCAGATGAACTTAATGAACATATCAGTAAGAGTACTTCATCTGAAGAATCCGACAATATTGTGGCAAAAGACGACCCCGTTCTCAGGGTTACAAGCAGTATTAATCAAGTGATCATGTTCTGGCTGGAAAACACTGATGCTGCTAATTTTGAAGTAGATACATATCAAGATCTCTCAATACCGAAGGATGGTATAGTAATTCCTGATTGCCGTATTATCAGATCGCAGAGTTATGAAAACGGTACATTGGCAGCTTTTGAAACCAGTAGAAGGATCGAATGGTTTTCTGATCGGCGGACAGTAGATGCCGAAATCGTAACAGCCTCAACCACCGGGCTGCGCGTGCCGATGGTCTCTTTGACCAATTACAATAATAAGAGCGGTGATGCTGGTATAATGATCGTAAATGGTGGTTTGACACAGCTTATCAAGGTAAGAGTAATCGACAACGATAATGAATATGCAATTATCGAGCCGATCGAGACAGAGAATTATATTCCTGAGATTTCTACAATTCTTGTAGTCAATCCATCATCGGTTGAGGAGGGACAGATAATTGCAGACTAATAATGTAAAACAGGAGATGGCAGCAAGACTGGACCAGGTTAGAACCAGTATTGCTCAAGCAGCCGCTGACTGCGGCAGGGCTGCAGATGAGATAACTCTGATCGGTGTTTCCAAGTTTTTCCCTGCAGAACATGCGCGTTCTGCTTATGAACTGGGTCTTGAAGATCTCGGCGAGAACAGGGTGCAGGAGCTAGTCGAAAAAATCGATCAGCTTCACGCTGACGGTATAGATCCTAAATGGCATTTGATCGGTACTTTGCAGAAGAATAAGGTTAAGTACATTATCGGAAAAACACATCTGATTCATTCTGTCGATTCAACAGAGCTTCTTCAGGAGATAAGCAAGAGAAGTGTAGCTCAAAACCTGGTGACGCAGGTGTTACTGCAGGTAAATGTCTCAGGTGAGCACAGTAAGCATGGCTTCGGGCCTATGGAGATAAAGAGAATAATTGAAGACCTTTCTAAACTGCCTGGTACGACCTTAAGAGGCTTGATGACGATGGCTCCTATAACTTCAGATCCAGAAGAAACCAGACCGGTGTTTAGAGACACATCAAATCTAGCGCAAGAGCTTCAGGCCTTAATACCAAATGAGCGTTTTGACATATTATCTATGGGAATGAGTCAAGACTATCGTCAGGCAATTGCCTATGGTGCCACACATATCAGGATCGGAACCGCGATCTTCGGGCCGAGGGTTTAGCACCACCTATCCACTAAGTCTGTGTAATGAATATGATACAAAGAGCGGCTTGTATGTCATTGTGATTACAGCCGCTTTACTCTTGCCCGAATCGTGTTGCGCAGTGCCAAATGCAATTCTATAATAATCACATGAATCAGTACATTTATTGGAGGGCAATAATATGGCAGCCATATTAGACAGAATATTTAATCGTTTTGGCAGTTATGAAGAAGATTATGAATATGAAGATACTTATGAAACCGGACTCTATGAAGAGCCAGTGTATGAGGAAGAAACTATGGAAGAAGAGCCATTGACATCGAATATTCGTAGACCTCAAAATACATCAAGAGTTGTTGATTTCAAATCAAGCAGTCAACAGCAGGTAGTTGTCATGCAGCCTGCAGACATTGAGTCAGCTCAGCAAGCCTGCGACCATATACGATCTGGCAAAACAGTTATTTGCAATATCGAGAAGGTTGACCCGAAGGTTGCCCAAAGAGTTATCGATTTCATAACTGGTGCAGCTTATGCACTTGATGGCAAGGTATTGCCTGTGTCATCGGTCATTTTTGTAGTTGCTCCACGCAATACTTCATTGCTCGAGGGCGGTATCACTGGCCAGAGCATGGACTATATGAAGCAAAGTGCAAGTAACCACTAATAGTAGATCGAACGCTTGTTAGTAATAGAGCCGTTTCATAAACAATGAAGCGGCTTTTTATTGTGCTGAATATTGTATACAATATCAGATTTCAATCAGTTATATGATGAAAAAATGTCGGAAGTTATATTGCGGTAAATTACTGCTGTACTGATATTTGCGCTTAGTTTTTTTATGATATAATCATGCTCATTGGAGGAATAGAAATGAAACTACTTTCTATTGCTGTACCGTCGTATAATTCACAGGATTATCTCGAACGTTGTCTAGACACTCTTGTTGAGGGCGGACCCGATGTCGAGATCATCGTGGTTGATGATGGCTCAACTGATAATACAGCAGAAATTGCCTATAAATATCAAATGAAATATCCGGAACTGATACGTGTTGAACGCCAGAAGAATGGTGGTCATGGAGCAGCTGTCAATCGTGGCCTGGCTGTTGCTGGCGGCGTTTTTTTCAAAGTAGTTGATAGCGATGACTGGGTTGATCTTGAAGCTTTCAAAGCTGTACTTGATTGTTTGCGAGATAGTCAGGATGAGCTCGACTTGTTGATTACTAATTATGTTTATGAATACTTCTATAATGGTACAAGACATACCGTTAATTATGAGAATGTATTTCCTCAGAAATTGTATTTCGATTGGGTGCACACTAATAGGTTCAAGGTAAGCCAGCTGCTTGTAATGCACAGCATGATCTATAGAACAGAGCTGCTGCGAGGATGTGGACTTAAACTGCCGGAGCATACCTTTTACGTTGATAATATTGTGGCTTATCAGCCTTTGCCACATGTTAAGAAGATGATGTATATCAATGTGGATTTCTACAGATACTTCATTGGCAGACCCGACCAGTCAGTAAATACCGGCAATATGATCAAGCGTATCGATCAACAGATACTGGTAACTAAGCTGTTGGTAAATTATTATCATCTTGAGACCGATATAGTCGACGGTAATCTGCGCAGATATATGTACAGATATTTAACGATGATGATGACGATCAGCGTAGTTCATCTGATATTGTCTAACGATAAACAGAATCTTAATAAAATTCCGGATCTCTGGGATCATATTAAGAAGCATGATATGGAGATGTACCGCAAAATCAGACGAACTCATCTCTGCAGAGCGGCAAATCTGCCTGGAAGAAGTGGTCGCATGATTGCGAAGACCGGCTTCTACATGGCACGTAGGATATACAAATTCAGCTAATAGCAGATGATTATCTGAGATTGGCAATAACGGCAGGTATTGCCGTTATTTTTGATAAATGTTCATGAACAGCTGATATTGTCAGAGCTACAGGCTGTATACTGGCAATTATGCAAGCGACAAACGGGGGAAACATTTTATGAGTATCATAATTGGTCTGGACATCGGCGGCAGTACTACGAAGATAATCGGCCTTGAGCATGGCAAGCTTCTTGGTACAACTCTGGTTAGAGCCAGCGATCCAGTCGCGTCTGCATTTGGTGCATTCGGTAAGTTTACAAATGAAAATAAGATTGATTTAAAAAGTATCGAAAGAGTAATGGTAACAGGCGTGGGATCTACATATCTTGCCGGTGATCTCCTTAACATAGAAACGGTCAGAACACCTGAATTCCAAGCCATTGGTCTTGGTGGTTTATATGTTTCCGGTCTTGAAAAAGCAATCGTAGTCAGTATGGGTACAGGCACTGCTTTTATCAGTGCTGATAAGAATCAGGTTGAACATATCATTGGCTCAGGAGTTGGTGGCGGCACGATGTTGGGCTTATCCAACCGCATGACCAATGTGCGCGATTTTAAAATGTTCACAGAACTGGCGGAAAATGGAGATCTTAGTCATATTGACCTGACGATCGGTGATATCAGCAGCAGAGAGATACCTGGTCTCTCCAGTGATACCACAGCATCTAATTTCGGTAAGGTAACTGATACAGCAACCACTTCTGATATCGCACTCGGTATTGTCAATCTGGTATTCCAGTCGGTTGGCACAGCTGCAGTGCTCTCTGCTCGTCTGAAAAATATTAATCAAATTGTTTTCACTGGTAATCTAACATTGGTATCGCAGGGCAAACGGGTATTAGGAGCTTTTTCGAATCTCTACGGAGTAGACATAATCGTACCTGATCATGCCGAATTCGCGACTGCTATCGGTGCCGCTCTATGCGATCCAAATAATCTTGCATAATCGACATAAAAAACACTGCTGTTTACAAGAAGAATGAACAAGATATGGGGGAAACAACATGAAAATTGCTTTTTCTACATTGGGATGTCCTGAATGGTCATGGGTAGAAATTACAGCCATGGCAAAAGACCTCGGCTATGACGGTATCGAGATTCGCGGACTTGGTCAAGAGATCCGCGCTGCCAGAGCCAAGCCTTTTACCACAGAAGCGTTGCCTGATACTCTGGAGAGATTGAAAAATCTTGGCATAGAGCTAACCTGTTTCTCCTCAGATTGCTGTTTAAAAATCGAAGATAGACGTCAGGAGATCATGTCAGAAGGTTTCGAATATATTGATTTGGCTTCAAGAGCTGGTGTGCCATATGTTCGTGTGTTAGGCGATCTGGCTCCACAGGCAGAAGGTGAGGTCGATGACCAGGTAGTGTTGACTGCTTTGCGCTCGCTGGCAGATTATGCTTCCTGGAGAAATGTCAGTCTTCTGATAGAAACAAATGGAGTTTATGCTGATTCAGCGCGACTGGCATCCTTGATGAAAAAGCTGTCACATGATTCAGTTCGTGTCCTCTGGGACATTCATCACCCTTTCAGATATTTTGGTGAGAGTCCGGCACAGACCTGGGAGAATCTTGGCGAGTATATATCATATGTTCATGTCAAGGATTCTGTTATGGAAGCTGATAAAGTCCGATACCGTATGGTCGGTTCCGGTGATCTGCCTGTTCGTGAGGCTCTGGATATACTGTATGCCGGTGGTTATGAGGGCTTTGTTTCGCTTGAATGGGTGAAACGCTGGAGCCGGGACCTGGAAGATGCTGCTATTGTATTCCCGGCTTATGCGACCTGGATGAAAAACTGGCAGCGTGAGAAGGCAGGTACAGATGTCTGTAAACGTCCGGAAATCAGCGGGGGTACAATTCCTGTTGCCGGTACAGCTGATGGCAGACGCTTGTTTGAGAAGGATATACTGGTCGATCTGACCATGGGCCAGCTGTTGGAGAAGGTGGCATGTGAATTTCCTGATCAATATGCTGTGCGTTATACGACGCAGGATTATGCCAGAACATACAGCGAGTTTCTGAGTGATATCGACGATACAGCCAGAAGTCTGCTGGCACTCGGTGTGCGAAAAGGTGACCATGTCGCTATCTGGGCTACAAATCATCCACAGTGGCTGCTTGTATTCTTCGCAGCAGCTAGAATCGGCGCTGTACTGGTTACTGTCAATACATCGTATAAGATCCATGAATCTGAATATTTGCTGCATCAGTCAGACACTCATACACTTATAATGATGGATGGATACAAGGATTCAGATTATGTCGCGATCCTCAATGAAATTTGTCCTGAACTGGCTAATTCAGAACCTGGTCAGCTAAACAGTTCTAAACTGCCTGTGCTGAAGAATGTTATTAATTTTACCAGCAGTCAGCCGGGCTGCTTCAATTGGGAACAATTCCTGGAGCTTGGGCGCCTAGTCCCTCATAGCAGGATCGAAGAAATCGGCAGAACCCTCCATCATGATGAAGTTGTCAATATGCAGTACACATCAGGTACGACTGGTTTCCCCAAGGGTGTAATGCTGACACATTACAATATCATCAATAATGGCAAATGTATCGGCGACTGCATGAATTTTTCTACAGTGGATAAGCTGTTGATACCCGTACCTTTTTTCCATTGCTTCGGAATGGTGCTTGCAATTCTTGCGGCAGTTACTCACGGTACAACCATGGTTCCTCTTGAATACTTCCAACCTACAAAGGTTTTGGAGGCAATTGATAAAGAGAAGTGCACGGCTATGCATGGTGTTCCCACAATGTTTATAGCCGTACTTGAGCATCCTGATTTCGCGAAAACGGATTTTTCCACAATGAGAACGGGAATCATGGCTGGCTCACCTTGTCCGATCAAAGTTATGCAAGATGTTGTAGATAAAATGAATATGTCTGAAATCACGATAGTTTTCGGTCAGACAGAGAGTTCGCCGGGATGTACACAGAGTCGTGCCGATGATCCGCTTGAGGTTCGTGTCGGTACTGTCGGCAGTGCTCTGCCTGGTGTCAGCTGCAAAATAGTTGATCCAGAGACAAATCAGGATCTGCCAGATGGAGTAGCCGGCGAATTTGTTGCCAAGGGCTACAATATCATGAAGGGGTATTATAAAATGCCTGAGGCTACAGCTGCAGCAATCGATGAGGATGGTTGGCTCCATACCGGTGATCTTGCTATCCGCGATGAGCATGGCAATTTTAGGATCACAGGCCGTATCAAGGATATGATTATCCGCGGCGGAGAAAATATTTATCCAAAAGAAATTGAGGATTTCATTTATACTCATCCCGATGTCAAGGATGTTCAGGTCGTGGGCGTACCAGACAAGACTTATGGCGAAGCAGTGCTTGCCGTTATAATTAAGCGTGATGGTGCTGCTGTGACGGAGGCGGATATTTCTGAGTTCGTCAGAAGCCATATGGCTAAACATAAAACACCAAAATATATTCGTTTCATTGACAGTTTCCCGATGACAGGCAGTGGCAAGATCCAGAAGTACAAGCTACGTGAATGGGCAGTTGAGGAACTTAACCTTAAGGAGGCAGCAGCTATTGAAACAGCCTGACGATAACGGTAAAAAGATAAAATGCCGGGCTTTTGAACTTGATATGCTCAGAGGCCTGGCCGTACTTATGATGATGTTGCATCATTTCATTTTTGACTTGAGATATCTGCTGGGGCTGAATATTTTCGCATTTCAGGAAGCCTGGTGGTTTGATTCCTTGCTTCGTCCGGTGTTTTTGTTCATTTTCCTTGGTGTTTCCGGTGTTTGCTGCACATTTTCACGCAGTAATTCCAAACGCGCATTGAAAATGATCCTGGCGGCTTTGTTATTGACTGTTGCGACTGTTGCAGTCTGGCTGATCACAGATCTGGAGCTGGCTATCTTTTTCAATATACTTCATCTTCTTGCTTTTGGCACATTGATCTATTCTTTGCTTGAGAAAAAAATCAGTACTGACAAAGTTTTACAGTCTATCCTGATCGCAGCAGGCTCCGTGCTTATTTGGGCTGCAACAATTATTCCTTATGCACCGAGGCCTGAAGGCTATCTATTGTTACCTCTGGGTTTTTTGCCTCAGGATCGAATCGTTATGGGGGACTATATGCCCATACTGCCTTGGCTTGGTTTTTTCTTCATAGGAGCCGCTTTGGGCAGACTGCTTTATGCAGGAGGATGCAGTCTCTTTCCGAATGCACCACAGAGATTACTGAAGGTCGTGTCACCTTTGACCTGGCTTGGCAGAAATGCTTTGATGGTGTATATTTTCCATCAGCCGATCATACTGCTGATCCTTTTTGGTTTGCGTCAGATCGGTTTGATCTAAATTAGTGAGAAGACGAAGGGTGCAAGCTTTGGAAACAAAAAATATTTTTTGGGAGATATGATTTGATAATGAAAAAACCAATACCACAAGCTCTTATTTTTGATTTGGATGGCACATTGCTCGATACGATCGGTGATCTGGCAGATTGCTGCAATTTAGCCTTAGCTTCGGAAGGACTTCTGCCGCTTGGTGAGGAAGAATATAAATATCATATAGGTTCAGGTGCGAAAAATCTTGTCGAATCAGCCTATGCTTCGGCGCTCGCGAATAAGCTCGGTAGACAAGTAAATAAGAATGAGCTGGATGCTGATAAGGTTGATGAACTATATCAAAAATACAATGAGGCCTATGCAGCTGGTTGGGATAAGCGAACGCTTCCATATCCTGGAATTGAAAAACTGCTGAAACAATTGAAAACAGCCGGTTTTCGTCTCGCTGTTCTATCGAATAAGCCAGATGGCTTCACGCGTGAAATGACTGAGCACTATTTCCCGTCCGGGACATTTGATTTGGTCATGGGGAAGAGAACTGATTGGCCGCTTAAACCAGACCCCGCTTCAACTCTGCATCTGTGTGAAGAGCTCGGCGTACAGTCTGAGAAGACAGCTTTGATAGGTGATTCGGGCTCGGATATGGAGACGGCTGTCAGAGCTGGTATTCAGGCCTGGGCTGTTCTCTGGGGCTTCCGTGGATATGAAGAACTGAGTCAGGCTGGAGCAACAGAATTTTTCGCGAATGTTACTGAGCTTGAGCGACGTCTGCTGCATAATAATTAAGTTGCAAGGATTCGACATGATTTGCCGAATCTTATAAGAATCAGAGGTGATTGAGATGTCGGCTGAGATCGAGACAAATAGACTGCTTACACAAACAGAAGAGCAGGAACAAATCGTCCAGCCCAGGAAACGACTGAAGCGGCTGCTCTATTATGTCGGCTGGCTGCCTTTGACTCTGGTTTTTATTGCAGCGCAGCGACTATTAGCAGCCAGGCCTGATTTAGTCGAGAGATTCCATGTAAATGGTGTTTTTTATATTCTGTCATGGCCGCTTATCAGGTTCAATTCTCTATTTCCTTTTTCATTAACTGAGTTGCTTGTAGTGATAATTTTGCCGGTACTAGTAGTCTTTTTGTTGATTAGATCAATAATCAGGTTGATTAAAAATCCGGATAACCGTGCTGCCAGATTTGGCAGAGGTCTGGTCAAAATTGCCTGGACAGCCACAATCTTTCTGGTAGTATTCATGCTGATGCATGGTTTCAACTATGCCCGACTACCTGCGGCTGAAATTTTCGATCTGCCTGTCAAAGAGCGTCCTGCTGCCGATCTGGCTCAAACTGCAAAGTGGCTGACAACTGAGGCAGCTGCGCTCAGAGAAGATCTCAGTGAGGATGATCAGGGTGTATTCATACTTGGCAGCTCGCTTAAGCAGACTATGCTCGATGTAAATACTGCATATGATAGAGCAGAACAAGACTGGCCAGCTCTGCGCGGTCATAAAATCAGACCTAAGGGTGTTATTCTTTCTCATTACTGGTCATATACTGGAATTACAGGTATGTATGATCCTATTTTGGCCGAGGCCAATGTCAACATTGATCAGCCTGCATATTCACTGCCAGACACAATAGCACATGAGGTTGCCCATACAAGGGGATTCGCTAGAGAAGATGAAGCTAATTTTGTAGCTTTTTTGACCGGAATATATGCTGAAAATGCTGATTATAGATATTCAGTTATGATGGATACCTGGATTCGTATAACCAATAGACTGTATCGGGCAGATCGGGATGCTTATGATCAGGTCGCAGCCGGTTTGACTGATGCCATGCGCAGAGATCTGGCGGCTGGAAGTGTCTATTGGCAGCAGTTTGAAGGGCCAGTTCAAGAAGTTTCCAATCAGGCAAATAATCTGTTTTTACAGGCTAATATGCAAACTGATGGTGTCCAGAGCTATGGCCGCATGATAGATCTGGTACTAGCCTGGTATGAGAAGGAACAGTCAGGAGATTAAAATGCCCATAGTAAGATATAACGGACATAATGAGAAGGAGGCGCTGGCTGAGGTTCTGCGCCTCTTTTATGGCAGTTTTGAAAGCGGTTCCGGGCAGGAGTTGATTGCTGGTGATGACGGAGTAATGATAAACAGCAGATTGCTGCCGGCAAACGACATGTTTGAGATTTTAACCGAATGTGAACAGCAGCAGACGATATCTCATCAGATAACACCTGAGAAGTTCAGACGAGAGATCAAGAGGCAGCTCTATTGTCAGCTTGAGCTACTGACAGATACTCATTTCCCCTGGGGCTCTCTTAACGGCGTCAGACCGACACAGATCGTCATAGAGAGCTATATGCGAAATAAGAAGGATGAAAAAGCAACGATTGTTGAACTAGTAGATTACTGGCGCCTGTCCACTGAAAAAGCGAAGCTTGGCCTCGAGGCTGCACTGGCGGAAAAGCTTATCATGGACGGACTATCGTCAGATGATCTCTTCGTCTATGCTGGTGTTCCTTTTTGTCCCGGTCGTTGTTCCTACTGCAGCTTCATTGCACGTGACGCACATCGAATGGAGAAATGGCTCGACCCTTATGCTGATACCATGGTAGAGGAAGCAAAACTGGTATTTGCCGGTTTGTCTAGACCGGTAAAAGCCTTATACTTGGGTGGCGGAACGCCTACCAGCCTGCCGGACTCGGCTTTTGCCAGGTTATTAGAGGGACTGGTTAGATATGTCCCTTTAGCAGAAGATGGAGAGTGGACAGTCGAAGCAGGACGACCGGATACAATTACAAAAACCAAGCTGGAACTGATCCGTCAGGCAGGTGCTGACCGCATCTGCATAAACCCGCAAACGATGAATGATGCGACTCTCGAGCGGATTGGCCGCCGCCATACCACGGCGCAGACGATAACTGCCTTTGAGAAGGCCAGAGAGCTTGGTTTCAGGCATATCAATATGGACCTGATCGCAGGACTACCAGGCGAAGACCCGGCGGAACTATTGCGATCACTCGATAAGTTGATTGCCCTTGGACCTGAGAGCATTACAGTCCATACGCTTGCGCTTAAACGCAGCTCGGATTTACAGCAGCTGGACACAAGCAGCTTAAAAGCAGCATCGAGACCTCAGGCTGAATTATCAGCAGCTGTCGAAGAAGCCGGAAGAAGGCTGCGGTCAGGTGGCTGGAATCCTTATTATCTCTATCGACAGAAGGATGTCGCCGGCGGGCTGGAGAACACCGGATTTGCCAAGGCAGAAAAAGCCTGTATTTATAATGTCGCAATGATGAGTGATCGTTTCGATGTGATCGGTCTTGGCAGCGGTGCTGTAAGTAAGAAGGTTGAAGGTACCAGAGTCAGACGCACATCAAACAGCAAGGATCTGCTGGATTATCAGCAGCGTCTGCCGGAGCTAACAGAACGCAAACTCAAGCTTTTTCAGGTGTGAGAAGAATAGTGTAATCATGATGTGATCTGCAGATCAACTTGGAAAATTATTCGTTACTCAGGTCGACTGTTACGATTTCCGGCAGATTAAACAGCCTGGCATGGATAATAACGGTCCCTAAACCACCGCTTACGATCAACTGACCTGATGAACCGGCAAAAGGCTGGTACTGACCAAGTATATAATTGCGGCCTTGATGTACCTTGATCAGCGGCATCCCAAGTATTGTAATCTGACCATTATGAGAATGACCCGAAAAAACGAGGTCGAGAGCTGCGACGCCTTCGTGATTCTCGTAATCAGGCAAATAATCTGGTTGATGCATTAACATTATTCTATAAATATCAGATTCATCGATACTGCCATAAGCATATTTGTCCTCAGGCCCGCTTAGAGTGGCTGCAAGATCCGGATTTCCGAAATAGCTCTCATCGAGACCGCCTAGCCAGACTCCATCGACGATCAATGACTGATTGATCAGGACCTCGAAGCCTGAGCTCTCGAGCCAGTTTATGGCAGTCTCCAGCTCATGGCGCAGACGATTGTCATGATTGCCGATAACAGCAAATTTTCCCAGAGGCGCCTCGAGACGACTAAGCTCGGCAATTATTTCGGATGCGAATTCTTCATCATCAAGAGGAGTGGAGCTGTCAACCAGGTCACCGCCATATAAGATGACATCAGGCTTCTTAGCCATCAACTTGTCCACGGCCTCAGCCAGCTGGCTTTTGCCGAAACCAGGTCCTGCGTGAATATCTGATAAAAAACCGATTCTACGACCGTCCCAGGCAGCAGGGAGTTCTTGCGAGCTGATAGCATATGAAGTTTGACGCAGCATGCGAGGCTCGATCTGAAATGCCCAGATCAAAATCAGGGCAGCAGCGAATACCAAAACAAGAAAACTGATTGGAATCCAGCGGAGATTTCGTTTTTTCTTCTGATGCAAATTCAACATGAAAATATCATCTGCAAAACAAGTACTGCTGTCAAGTAAATAATTACTAATAGAGGTGGCTGCACTTGACAAACAGCTGCTTGTAACAATATAATCAACTCTGTTTATATGTGATTAAAAGCTATGACCGGAACAGTAATCTGTCAGGATATCACAGCGAGTGCGGAGATGGTGTGAGCCGCATGATGGGTGGACAGAATGAATATCATCCGCGAGCTTCCCGGGCGAAAGCTTACAGGCAAGTAGTCAGGGACGGAAAAACCGGCAGACCGGTTTCCCGTTAGAGAGTACGAGATGATCATCGCCTTTTGCCGGTTTTGATCGTGTACGGGTGGTACCGCGCTTATTGGCGCCCCGTTGGGGGGCGTCTTTTTTTTATTTAAAGGAGGCTGACTATGTACAAAAAAGTAAGTTCAGACATGAGCTTCGTCGAGAGAGAAAAAGAAGTTCTAGAGTTCTGGAAAAGTGAGAATATCTTCCAGAAATCAATCGACGGAAGAGAAGGTGGAGAGACCTTCACCTTCTATGACGGACCGCCGACCGCAAACGGTAAACCACATATTGGTCATATCCTGACCCGTGTTATCAAGGATATCATCCCAAGATATAAAACCATGAAGGGCTATCATGTCCTGAGAAAAGCAGGCTGGGATACTCATGGTCTGCCGGTCGAGCTCGAGGTCGAAAAAATGCTCGGAATCGACGGCAAAAAAGAGATCGAAGCTTATGGCGTTGAGCCCTTCATCAAGCAGTGCAAGGAAAGCGTCTGGAAATACAAGCAGGAATGGGAGCAGATGTCGGACCGTGTAGGTTTCTGGGCTGATATGGAAGACCCATATATCACCTATGAGAATAACTATATTGAATCTGAGTGGTGGGCACTCAAGAAAATCTGGGACAAGGGTCTGCTCTATAAGGGTCATAAAATTGTGCCTTATTGCCCTCGATGCGGAACATCACTCTCATCACATGAAGTTGCTCAAGGCTATCAGGATGTAAAAGAAAACTCTGTCTATGTCAGATTACAGGTAAAAGGCGAGACAGATACATATTTTGCTGTATGGACGACAACTCCCTGGACTTTGCCTTCAAATGTCGGACTCTGTGTAAATCCTGATGAACACTATGTCAAGGCGTCAGTACATCAGGATGTAGACGGAACAGAAAAAGAAGTTAGTTATATCCTGGCAGAGGCTCTGGCTCCGGCTATCCTTGGCGAACATTTCCATATTGATGAGAAGATGACAGGCCGCGAACTGGTCGGCAAAGAGTATGAACCTCTGCTGCCTTATGCAAATAAAACAGTTGCTGCTTCTGGTAAGAAGGCCTTCTTCGTAACTGCGGACAATTATGTAACACTTAGCGATGGTACAGGTATTGTTCATATTGCTCCTGCCTTCGGTGAGGACGATGCCAGAGTCGGCCGCAGCTATGATCTTCCCTTTGTTCAGTTAGTAAGAGAAGACGGTACGATGCCGGAAGATGTGACTGATTTTGCCGGTGTATTTTGCAAGGATGCCGATGCAGGCATAACTAAAAAGCTAAAAGAAGAAGGCCGCCTGATCATGAAGGTGCCTTATGAGCATAGCTATCCATTCTGCTGGCGTTGTGATACAGCTCTCATCTACTATGCCCGCGACAGCTGGTTTATAAACATGACCAGCCTTAGAGAGAACCTGATGAAAAACAATTCGACTGTCAATTGGATTCCGGAAACGATCGGTACCGGCAGGTTCGGCAACTTCCTCGACAATGTCGTTGATTGGGGCATCTCGCGTGAGCGTTACTGGGGCACTCCGCTGCCGATCTGGGAATGCAGCTGCGGGCATCGCCATGCGATCGGCAGTATTGCTGAACTAAAAGAGTTGTCAGATAACTGTCCGGATGATATTGAGCTGCATAAGCCTTATATCGACGCAGTTAATATCCGCTGTAGTGAATGCGGCGGCACTATGAACCGCGTCAGCGAAGTTATCGACTGCTGGTTCGATTCAGGCTCGATGCCCTTTGCCCAATGGCACTATCCATTTGAGAACAAGGAAATCTTCGAGGAGAATTTCCCGGCTCAATTCATATCGGAAGCACTTGATCAGACAAGAGGCTGGTTCTATACATTGATGGCGATCGGTACCCTTATCTTCGATAAATCGCCTTATGAAAATGTTATCGTGCTCGGTCTGGTCCAGGACAAAAATGGACAGAAAATGTCCAAGCACAAAGGTAATGTTGTTGATCCCTGGGAGGTGCTGGATAAGCAGGGTGCCGATGCAGTGCGCTGGTACTTCTATACAAACAGTGCACCTTGGCTGCCTTCGCGTTTCTATGAGGATGCAGTCAGCGAGGCTCAGAGAAAATTCATGGGTACGCTCTGGAATACTTATGCTTTCTATGTGCTTTATGCCAATATCGATAAGTTTGACCCGACAGAATATGAGTTGAAGACTGATACATTATGCGTAATGGATCGCTGGATCCTGAGCCGTCTTAATTCACTTGTAGATTCAGTTGACCGCCAGCTTGAAAACTATGAGATCACGCCTTCTGCCAGAGCGATTCAGCAGTTTACAGATGATCTTTCAAACTGGTATGTACGCCGCGGACGTGAGCGCTACTGGCAGTCTGATATGAATCAGGACAAGATTGACGCTTATATGACTCTCTATACAGTTCTTGAGACTTTGACCAGATTAAGTGCTGTTTATATTCCTTTTATGGCTGATGGCATCTACCGTAATCTTGTTCTCAGTCATGACAGCAGCAGACCGGAGAGTGTACATCTTTGTGATTTCCCGACAGCTGATCTAGGCATGGTCGATAAAGAGCTTGAGAGAAATATGGAAGAGGTTCTGAGGCTGGTAGTACTTGGCCGTGCTGCCAGAAATACAGCGGCAATCAAGAATCGACAGCCATTGGCCAAGATGATGGTCGTATCAAGACATCAGCTTCCTGAGGCATTCCAGACACTGGTGCTCGAAGAGCTGAACGTTAGAGAAATAGTGTATACTGATGATCAGACATCTCTGCAGGACTATCGTTTCAAACCGCAGCTGAAAAAGCTCGGCAAACGTCTTGGCAAGCTGATACCTCTCGTGGGTAAGGCCTTGTCAGAGCTGCCAGGTCAGGAAACAATAACTGCTCTCAAGGAAAATGGCAAGATCATGCTGAATGTTGATGGACAAGAAATCGAGCTGGCAGAAGATGATCTGCTGATCGAGACAGTCCAGTCAGAAGGTCTGGCTGCTGAGAGTGACAGAGATATAACCGTTGCACTAGATACACGCCTGACACCTGAGCTGATCGAAGAGGGCTTCGTGCGCGAGATCATCAGTAAGGTGCAGACAATGAGAAAAGAAAGCGGCTTCGAAGTTATGGACCGCATTATACTTGCTTTGGGCAGCCAGAAGGTTCTAAGCCCGGTCATCGAGAGAAATAGCGACTTCATCTGTGATGAGGTTCTGGCAGACAGGATCGAACTGTTGACAGATGGCAGCAAGAGCAAGGAATGGGACATAAATGGCGAGAAGCTGCTCATAGCGGTCAAGAAAGTCTGATAGTTTTTATGACTGCCAAAGGAGCTTAAATAATGCGAATAAAACCACGTTGGGATCATCTTATGTTGATGAGCCTGCCCTATACTGGAATGAGTATTCTCTATGGAATGCGCAATGGCTTTGATATCAGGACTCTGCTGATCCTGGTACTTGTGCTGGCAATATCATTATCCTTCCATGAAATGGCTCATGCCTGGTCAGCCAATCGACTCGGTGACGATACCGCAGCACTTCAGGGCAGATTGACTATGAATCCTGCCGCCCATCTTGATCCGATCGGCTCGATTGTATTCCTGTTAGCTGGTATCGGCTGGGCTAAGCCTGTACCGATCAATCCTGCCCGCTTTACCAAGAGCAAAACGGTCAAGCAGGGGATCATGCTGACCAGTCTGGCCGGGCCTATGTCAAATCTTGTTCTGGCAGCATTAAGTCTGATCGTGCTTAATATCATTATTACGGTCATGATGATATTTGGTGCAGTCGACAATATTGTTGCTGATGTCATCCTGCAGCTGCGCAATTTTATGTTTTCAGCTAACGTTACACTGGCAGTTTTCAATCTTCTGCCAATTCCGCCACTGGATGGCTATAAAATTTTTGGTTCTATGCTGCCGGATTCGCTTTATTATAAGATTATGGGCTTTGAGCGATATATCGGCATGATATTCCTATTGCTGGTCATCTTCGGCAGAGGCATATTAGGTACAGTCCTTAGCGTAATCCGCTTGCCTTTTGAATATGTTATACTCAGCCCGATCATGTGGCTGTTCAGCAAATTGTGGGAAATGATCCTGTGACTTAACAGCCGGCTTTTGCCGGTGTAAAAACATAAGAATGATTAAAAAATCGGGGGATATAAGATGAGCAAAAAAATCGTACTTAGCGGAGCCAGGCCTACTGGAGATATCCATCTTGGCAATTATTTCGGAGCACTGCATAACTGGGTCAAGCTGCAGGAGCAGTATGACTGTTATTTTTTCATTGCTGATTGGCATGCACTTACCACAGGATATGCCGATACTGAGAAACTGCGTGATAATTCCGTAAGCTTGATGGCCGATTTTATCGCTTGTGGACTAGATCCCGAGAAATCAGTCATTTTTATGCAGTCACTTATTCCCGAGCATGCTGAACTCTTTCTATTATTTTCGATGAACACACCGCTCTCATGGCTTGAACGCTGTCCAACATATAAGGATCAGCTTAATCAGCTCAAGGAGAAGGACATCACGACCTATGGTTTCCTTGGTTATCCATGTCTGCAGGCAGCAGATATTCTGATGTATCTGGCTGATTTTGT
>JAAYFZ010000259.1 GCA_012727965.1 Clostridiaceae bacterium | reverse complement strand
TGGCTAACACCCGTCCGACCTGTCGATATAACGCCGCAGTCAGAAGCTCATGGGCTGAGGCATCATGCTCGAATTCATAAAAAATATCAGCCAGATCTGCCAGAATACCTTCAGGCTGAGAGTCACGGTAGAAATAGAGTCTGTTTATGATTCTATACATGGTCTTCCCTCTCAAATCGATCATTATCACTATTCATAACATTATAAACCTGATAATCAGGTTTTGCCCATCCTTCATGACAAAACGTGATGAATTTGCAGATTATCAATATCGCCTTGACATGCTTTTTTACCGATGTTAGCATCGACTCAGTAAATATCTTTAAATTGGTACAGAGATGCCAGCAAGATCATATTGCAGCGTGCCTTAAACAGCGCATGTCTGTATTCATGTCCTGAAGGACATATCTTGTTCTTGCATTTTTGTGCAGGAATTTTTTTGTGGGTTTTTAAGTTTGTTATCGATTTGAATGGTCGATGATCTCAAACAGGCCTGCATGAGATTTCCAAAAGCACAACAGGAGGATGCAATGAAAGAATCTAAAAACAACCATGTCGATGCGGATTATTCGTTGGAGCAGGTTCCAACAACCGCGAGGAAGGGCTTCTGGCCCATGTTTTTCATCATGCTTGGTTTCACCTTCTTCTCAGCCAGCATGAGCGTTGGTGCCAAACTCGGCAACGGCCTCGATTTAGGTGGTTTCATCTGGTCGACAGTTATCGGTGGTATCATTCTGGGAGCCTATACAGGCATACTGGCTTATGTCGGCAGCTCAACCGGCCTCACCCTCGATCTGCTTGCCCGTAGATCATTCGGCAAGTATGGCTCATATCTGCCTTCAGCCCTGATCAGCTTCACCCAGATCGGCTGGTTCGGTGTAGGTGTCGCGATGTTCGCGATCCCTGCAGCTGAGCTTCTGAACATCAGACCTGAGATACTGGTCGTAATCGCCGGAATCTGCATGACAGCTTCAGCCTATTTCGGTATCAAAGGTCTCGAGATCATCAGCTACATAGCTGTTCCTCTGATTGCCATACTCGGCATCTACTCAATGGTTACTGCTGTTGGCGATGGCGGCGGACTATCAGCGATTTTTGCTGAGAACGCGGGTTCTATAACAGTATTCGCCGGTACAGGCATGGTCATCGGTTCATTTGTCAGCGGTGGTACAGCGACTCCTAACTTCATACGATTCGCGAAAAACAGTAAGATCGCCGTCATAACAACAGTTATCGCCTTCTTCCTCGGTAACACACTAATGTTTGCCTTCGGAGCAGTGGGCGGGGCTTTTACCGGTCATGATGATATCTTCTATGTACTGATCGCGCAGGGACTGGCTGTTCCGGCACTGATCGTGCTTGGCGCAAACATCTGGACAACAAATGATAACGCACTCTATACCTCAGGCCTTGGCCTCTCTAACATCACCAAGATACGCAAGCGCCCGATGGTTCTGATCGCAGGCTTCGTCGGCACAGTAACAGCGATCTGGCTCTATAATAATTTCGTCAGCTGGCTGGCTCTGCTGAACGCGACACTGCCGCCGGTTGGTGCTATTATCGCACTCGATTTCTTCCTGCATCGTGCTGAATACAAGACGGCAGCCGATGTCAGCCGCAAGTTCAACTGGGGAGCTATCATCGGCGTAATTGCTGGTGCCGCAGTCGGCAACCTGGCAAAATTCGGCATCGCCGCAATCAACGCAATGGCAGCAGCGATCGTCTGCTACCTGATAGCTGAGTTTGTCAGTAAGCGTGCTTCTGTTTCTGCTGTGGCAGCAGCTCCCGCAACCGATGCTGAATAACCTGACCAGTTGATTTAGTGGTAAAATCTGAATAGAAGTTTAGTTTAAAAATGATCGATGCTGCAGCTTCTCATGGGGTTGCAGCATTGACTGCAATTATGAGAAAACGGAGACTCGATACTATGCTTATTAAGAACCTATATATTGAAAATGCCGTAGAATGCTCTGACATCAGAATTCAGGATGGCCTGATAACGGAGATCGGATCGGGTCTGATGCCTGTTGCCGGTGAAGAAGTCGTCGATTACAGCGGTAAACTCGCGCTGCCGCCTTTTATCGAGTCTCATGTTCATCTTGATACCTGTCTGACTGCCGGCGAGCCGGATTGGAACCACAGCGGCACGCTATTCGAAGGCATTGAACTCTGGAGCGAGCGCAAGAAGACACTGACACGAGCAGACGTCAAGGAGCGTGTCGGCAGGGCTGTACGCATGCAGGCAGCAAATGGCGTACAGTATGTCCGTACCCATGTTGATGTCACTGATCCGCAGCTGACCGCGCTGGAAGCGATGCTCGAGCTAAGAGATGAACTGCGGGAGCTGATCAATATCCAGATCGTCGCTTTCCCCCAGGAAGGTATAATGAGCTTCCCAAATGGACGCGAGCTGATGGAAAAAGCGATTAAGATGGGTGCCGATGCTGTCGGTGCCATCCCACATTTCGAGTTCACTCGCGAGTACAGTGTGGAATCTCTTAATTTCGCGGTCGACCTCGCCTGCCGCTACGATAAGATGATCGATGTTCACTGCGACGAGATCGACGATGAAGCCTCACGCGGGCTGGAAACGCTCGCAGCCAGAGCCTATGAAGCAGGTATCGGCGAGCGCGTTACCGCCAGCCATACCACGGCCATGCACTCATATAACAATGCTTATGCGGTCAGGCTGATGCGTTTGCTTAAGATGAGCAGAATCAATTTTGTCTCCAATCCATTGGTCAACACTCATCTTCAAGGCCGCATGGATACCTATCCCAAACGTCGCGGCGTCACCAGGGTAAAAGAACTAACTGAGGCGGGTCTAAATGTCTCTTTCGGCCATGATGATATTTTCGATCCCTGGTACCCACTCGGCAATGGCAATATGCGCGATGTCGTATTTATGGGACTGCATGTCTGCCAGATGATGGGCTATGAAGATATCATGAATTCATATAAATTTGTAACGACAAATGCCGCAAGAACGCTTAATTTAGGCGATTCCTACGGCATTGGTGTTGGTAAACCAGCGAGCTTCGTAGTGCTTGACGCGGTCAATTATTATGACGCGCTTAACTACAACTCTCCTGTTCTTGGTTCTTATAATCAAGGTAAGCTGATCGCACAGACCAGTCCCGGCAAACGCCAGGTCATGCTTTGATCTCTTTCTGAATAGAACGTCTGTTTAGGTAGAGCCCGAACAGCAGCAGCACCGGGAATACGATCGCGGTCAGAATGCCCTTTTTGAGATCGTTATCAAATACACTCGATACCATACCGACCAGAGTCGGTCCAGCTGCACAGCCAACGTCTCCGGCCAATGCCAAAAAAGCAAACATCATGGTTCCGCCCAACGGTATATTGCGGGCGGCAGTACTGAAGCTGCCCGGCCACATGATGCCGACCGACAGACCACAGATCGCACAGCCGATCAGACTGACAAAAGGCCACGGCGACAGTGAGATCACCAGATAACTGCCGAAGCAGACCAGAGCGCTTAGCACCATGAAGCGCTGCAGCTTGATCTTCTCACCGTATTTGCCATAAAACAGACGCGAAACGCCCATCATGACAGCGAACATCATCGGTCCCGTAAGATCACCTATAGCTTTATCAACTCCAAGACCCATCTCGGCAAAAGCCGACGCCCATTGGCTTACGGCTTGTTCACTGGCACCAGCTGCGATCATCATCAGGACCATGATCCAGAAGACCTTGTTAGCAAGCAGCTGTTTAAGTGAGAAGCTACGCTCATGATGATCGATCACGTGGCGGATTGGCACTCTCGAGAAGAAGAATGTATTTACCAGCGGCACCAGTGCCCAGAACAGCGCCAGCCAGCGCCAATTCTCGATACCGACGACTGCGAAAAACAAGGTAGAAATAAGAACGACACCCACATGTCCCCAGCAGTAAAAAGAATGAAGAAGACTCATGACCGATTCTTTGTTATCGGTAGGACAGGCCTCAACGATCGGACTGACAAGAACCTCAAGCAAACCGCCACCCACAGCATATATCAGAACAGAAAGCAGAAGTCCATAAAATGGATCTGCAAACATCTGCGGCAGGAAGGTCAGGGATATCAGACCGGCCGCAGCAAAAACATGCGCTGCGACAATCGAAACTCTATAACCGATCTTGTCGACGAAGCCAGCAGCCAGCAAATCGACTAGCAGCTGAAACCCGAAATTGAAGGTAACCAGCAGAGTAATCTTCGACAACGGTATACCGTAGCTGGTTCGGAAAGTCAGAAACAACAGCGGTATGAAGTTGTTGATTATCGCCTGAACGATATAGCCGGTAAAACTCGCATAAATAGTATGCTTATAGGTGAAACTCATGTTATGGCCTCCATCTTAAGCCCTACTAAATGCCTGGCAAATGGACGCATATAGTCAATCACCTTGCTCATATCTAAGTGAAAACTATTCTCAGTTAGCGGTCCAGCATTTCCAAAACACTCGTGGCATAAGACTGAGTATACCCGAAACCTTCATTTCCGTGAATAGGTACCAACGGACTGAGCTCCAAACTTGTTGAATATGAATGCGGCTTGAACTTATCGCGACTGATATAAACACAGCCCGGAAACTGATTGCTAAAGCCACTGCCGCCATAGTTGAACATACACCAAGACGAGAGTAGTTTAATTCCACCTCAAAATCATCAGTAACAATGTCGATGTTTTCTGGTGCAGATACGCCGCCGTCAATTGACACAGTAGCGGTTTTACCCAAATCTGATTTGTACAAGCGGAAAATATTATTGGACAGATAATCGTCAACAGTAGAACATATCATGACAGTCTGGCCCGCTTCTCCAGTAACCGCATAATCGAAGTAATCATATTCCTTATAGGTACCCATGCCAGAAACAGTATACGGCTGATTGCCCGGCCGAATCCTCACAGTCTTCTGCATTTCTATTTTTGTCTCATCACCGTTAAATATGTAGACACGACTATTCGGTTCCGTTTCCGAGAAATACCACTGCCCTCTTGGCAGAAATACCGTATCCCAGCCACCATTTGCTGGTGCCTCTACCCACTTAAACCACTGAATAGCCTCAGCCGA
>JAAYFZ010000258.1 GCA_012727965.1 Clostridiaceae bacterium | reverse complement strand
TGATCGGCCGCATACGCATGGCAGTCATAGCGCTTCTGTCCGGAACAGTCATCCCGATAAGTCTGCTGCCTTTTGGCCTGGCGGAAATTTTCAAGTATCAGCCATTTGCAGCGCTCGGTGGTGCGCCGTTATCAATTTTTGTAGGGTCAGCTGACATTGGTCTTACCATTACACTGCAGGTCATTTGGAATCTGATCCTATGGCCGCTGGCACTGATTATTTTTCATAAATCACAGGAAGGAATGGTGAGCTATGGCGGTTAAAGCAAAAATACTTCGTATCCTCAGGCTGTTGGCTATCTCAGCTAAAATGGATCTGGTCTGGCTGCTGCGTGATACAAAATATGCTATTGCAGGCATCACCGCTGATATTATCGGTAATTTGGCGGTTGTGTCGAGTGTGTTTCTGGTGGCGGTTCGTTTCGGCGGCATCGGCGGTATGAGCTCTGATGAGGTGCTGTTCATGATGGTCTACTCGACCATGGTGACAGGCATTTTCACGATGTTTGGCAGCGGCAACAATATTCATATTTCAAGAATAATCGGACGCGGCCAACTCGAGCATCTTTTCATACAACCACTTTCCGTAAGGATGCAGCTTGCAACCTGCGGATTCTCGCCTTTTACCGGTGGCAGTAATTTTCTGGTCGGCTTGATACTACTGGTAATTGCAGTGAGACGTCTGGAACTGGTTGTAACACCATTTTGGATTTTGTCACTGATTGCCTACATTCTGACGACCATGACTGTGATTGTGGCACGCGCCTATCTGGTTTCCAGTACGGCTTTCTATGCGCCGGTGGCTGCCGAGGAGATTGCCACAACTGCGATTGATGATACTTGGTTTCTTAGCACATTTCCTCTATCAGGCATGCCGGCATATATTCAGCTGCCGCTTATTACCTTCCTGCCGGAAGGACTGATGGCCTGGTTTCCATCTCTATGTCTTCTGGGCCGGCCTCCGCTGGGATTTAGTGCTTATTATCCGATGCTTTTTGCGCTTGTGATAGCGCTGGTTGCGTCATATGTATTTAAGAAAGGAATGAACTATTATGTTGTCAAAGGATCAAACAGATATGTACCTTACGGCTTCCGCCGTTAAAATAAATAATGTTAGTAAGAGCTTCGTTCAGTGGCAGCGCGACAATACGAGGCGCGGTTTGCTGCGAAATTTGATCAAACCTGAGAAACGCACGATCAAAGCTCTTGATGATGTCAGTTTTGAGATCAGAAGGGGAGAGTTCGTGGCCTATGCCGGTCCGAACGGCGCTGGTAAAAGTACTACGATGAAGCTGTTGTCAGGCATGCTGCTGCCCTCGGATGGTCAAATAGAAGTTATGGGCAAGTCGCCACAGAAACAGCGCCGGGAGCTGATGAAGACGCTCGGCGTGCTCTTCGGCAACAGGACTGAGCTCTGGTGGGATCATCCTGTGATTCAGAGTTTCGAATGGAAGAAGGTGGTCTGGGATATTCCGGATGAAGTCTATAGGCAGAATCTGGAATTGGTCACAGACCTGCTGGATATTGGCGGATTGCTCAAGACTTTTGCCAGGGAACTGAGTCTTGGCCAGCGCATGCGTGCCGATCTCGGTATGATGCTGCTTCATTCGCCAGAGCTGATTCTGCTTGATGAGCCAACTCTGGGCCTCGATGTTATTGCCAAGCGTCAGATGATCGATTTCCTCAAACGGATAAATCGCGAAAATGGCGTTACCATAGTTGTGACCAGCCATGATATGGATGATCTTGAGGAGATGGCACAGCGCATATTGATGATATCTGACGGTAAAATAGCTTATGATGGGCTTTTTGCCGGTTTGAGAGACATCACCGGAAATTTGACACGAGTCGCCGTGGCCATGGAGAATGATACCGTGCCTGAGCTGCGCAATGCATCTCTTCTGAGTTCGGAAAACCAGGTGCATGAGTACGAAATAGATCTTAGCTGTATACCGGTAAAAGACTTGATGAGCCAGTTGTCATCATATGATGGAATCAAGGATGTTGAGATCAGAAAAGCGCCGATCGAGCAGGTTATCGCGAGACTGTATACCAGCTGGATGTGATTTTTATGCAAAAACAAGAAAACACCCTGTTTCACAACAGGGTGTTTTCTACATGCTGGATGTATGGCCAGGTTATTCAGAAATTTAGCTTAGCCTTTGAATTCGCCTGGTTTGATCAGATTGCCGTATTTTTCTTTTGCAGCCTGAATCTTGGCGATAGCAGCATCCCAGTACTCAAATATCTCAGCGGGAGTATTAGGATCCATCTTGGTATAGAATGCCTTCGTACGCTCTAGCTTCTCGATCCACTTGGTGCAGCGGAAAGTGAAGAGGTAAATATAGTCTTCTTCTGTGAAGGTCTCACCAAGATATTTCTTGAAGAGAACAGCCAGATCAGCGTATTTCGGAATCTTGCCGGTTGGGGTATCAAATGTCTCATATTCTCCATGGATTCTGCCGTCTGCCCAATGCAGCCAGACCTTTTTGGCCAGTTTACTGGTCATGAAGTTACCGTCTGCTCCACGCATGAAGTAGTTGTTACTGAAAATCTTAGGTGTATCTTTTACACTTTCGCCGAACTTAATATTGTTCATTGTATACTCGCCCAGAGGGTAAGAGACGAAGTCGAGATTAGCCATCGGGCTTGGGTTGCGAACACCTTCTGCGCCAAGAGTTGCACTGGTTGTTTCTGATTCGAGAGTAGCAGCCTTAAGCAGGATACCATCTCTCCAGTTAGGTGATTCTTCTACAGGCACTGTTGTGTCGCTGTCGCGGCCGCCATAGAGTATACCTTCTACCTTGACACCATCTTTTGCATTGAAGCCTTCGCTGTCAATATTATCGAGGTAATCCAGACGCATTGTGTAACGGGCATTGCCATGAGCCAGACCAACTGTGTTGCCCTTTTCATCCTTGATGCCTTCATGCCATTTGCCGAAATGGTTCAGACCTTCCTTAGGAGCATCTTCGCCCATGCCGAGCCAGTATGGCTGATTGTCAGGTCCCATCAAAACATTTGAGAAGATGACTTCCTGATTCTTTTTCAGGTTTTCGAAGATGACCGGATCATCATTGGCATTAACATCTTTTATGATGCCGAACATACCGTTTTCTACGTTTACAGCACGGAACTCCCCATCGATATTACGGAAATAAGCAATATCGTCACCAACGATCTGTTCGCCTGGAATCATTGCTGTAGAAGTTTTGCCGCAAGCTGAAGGGTAGGCGCCGCAGAAATAAGTCTTGCGGTCTTTTTCTTCATCCATTGCAGCCATGACAAACATATGCTCGCACAACCAGCCTTCCTGTCCGGCCTTGTTGATGGCCAAACGCATGGAATGCTTCTTGAGGCCAACAGAGTTGCCAGCGTACTGAGCGTTCATTGAATAAACAATATTGTTCTGTGTATCCATATAGATTCTGCGCTTGTCCAGGTTTATAGAGTTGCCTCTCTCATCAAGAACGCCAGCAGAATGGATGAAGCGGAAGAACTGATCCTTCTCGGCATCTTTCATTTTCAGGAAGTGGCTATATGCTGAACGATAGAGAATAAACTCTGAATGAGCAACATAGAAACTATCAGTAAACTGGATACAGGGGATGGTAAAAGGACTCTCTGTTGGACCTTCTGCGAAGAACTGTACTACTGCAGGTTTTCCCTTCATGATGCCCTTGGAAACTGACATGATCTCCTCGTAACCCTGCTCATAGTCCAGTGAATTGAGAGATTTCATCTTCTCAAGATTCTCTTTGTATACAAGGAAGCGTGTAGATTTTTTATCACGTGCCTGATCACCATAACCATCCCAGTGAATGGTCTGTTTGCTATTGGCAAGCTGCTTCTCTTCGCCGAGTGCCAGCGCCTGATCGCGGATATATTGAACATCCTTCTCACTATCATTACAGACGTAAACTGAGGCAGGGTCGCAATGTTCGATGAAAGAACCAACAAAATCCATGACTTTTTGATTTTTCAAAGCCTCCAGTTTGTTGAAGCTTTCATCACTCATTCGGCCCCTCAGTAGTGTTTCATAATTAGTACTCATTTAATGCCTTCCTTTCAAATGCTTATTGAAATATAAAAAAATAGCGTTTAACACTGATATCATTTCTCATGAAAAAGCATGAAAAAGTATCAATGCATACACAACTAACATTGTATTGCTGATATGATCATATGTCAAAAATGAAGAGAAAGCATTATGTTGATTTTATGGCCTGTCCGTTCTGTAGAACATTTGGTGAGCAGGGTGTCATTTCAAAAGGTTATATGGCCCCGGGACATAATAGTGTTCTTACTGACGATGGCCGCTACTATATGGTTCATCATACAAGGACCTTCAGCCTGCCGGAATACTGGTTCACTATGAATGTCAGAGAGATGTATTTCAACGAAT
>JAAYFZ010000257.1 GCA_012727965.1 Clostridiaceae bacterium | reverse complement strand
TTGACCCTGTACTGCAAGGTTTGGCAGAAGAAATAGGCAATGCCGATAAGAGCGCGCTCAAGTGGAATTGCGGCAGCAGCAAGCAGCGTGCAGTCAAACCAATTCACGATCATCGCGAGGCTCTTCTAGGTATATTTGATTTAATGGTTGAGCTGGGTTTCGACCGTGATGACATATGTTCAGTTGGACACCGTGTCGTGCACGGCGGCGAGACTTATACCAGCAGTGTCCGCATCGACGAGCATGTTATAGATGAGATTCGTCGGCTGATCCCAATCGCACCTCTTCACAATCCCCCCAATCTTACAGGCATCGAGGAGAGCATCAAGTTATTGCCGGATGTCCCTCAGGTCGCGGTATTTGATACTGCCTTCCACGGAACACTTCCTGACTATGCTTATAGATATGCTGTGCCATCATGGTGGTATGAAGATCTGGGTGTACGCAAATTCGGTTTTCATGGCACTTCGCATAAGTATGTCGCCAGACGAGCTGCGGCACTTCTGGGCAAACCTTCATCAGAATTCTGCGGTATAACCGCTCATCTGGGCAATGGCTGCAGTATCACCAAAATAGAAAACGGCTGTTCAGTAGACACCAGTTTGGGTTTCACGCCGCTCGAAGGTGTAATCATGGGCACTCGCTCAGGTGATATTGATCCTGCGCTGATTAGTCATGTGGCTAATAATCTGTCGGCTGATAAGGGCATGGCAAAAGGCGACGCCTATGAGGCTGTTATGCAATCGCTGAACAAGGAGAGCGGTCTCAAAGCGCTGGCTGATACCAATATGATGCAGGTCATCCGCGAACGCGCTCAAGCAGGTGATCTGGAAGCGCAGGCAGCAATAAGAATATATGCTTACCGTATAGCAAAATATATCGGTCAGTACTGGGCAACGCTTCCGCAAGCTGATGCCATCGTATTTACTGCCGGTCTCGGCGAGAACGAGGGCTATGTTCGCAGTTTGATCCTTGAATACCTGCCAGCACTGGATTTTAAAATCGACGAAGAGAATAATAAAGTGCGAGGTCAGGAAATAGTTTTCGCAACAAGCAATATCAAAAACAGCCAACTTCGCGCGATGGTCATACCAACTGACGAAGAGGCGGTTATCGGCTATGACACGCTTTATCTGGGTCATCTGGGACAGGAGGTACCGGAGGTTTATCCTTTCGAAGTTTGATCTGAACAAGATCTTTGGTACAAGCTTAGGCTAATCGAAAGGAAGTGTTTCATAATTGGCGGCATGGTTGAATAAGTTGCGTGAAGTCGCGGTTTCTGTTGCTCCTGTCATAGTCATTGTTTTATTAATGCACTTTTTCCTCACGCCTTTTCCCGGTGTGATGTTGGTGAGGTTTCTGATTGGCAGCGCGATGCTGATCATAGGTATGTCAATTTTTCTAGTCGGTGTGGATTTAAGTATTTCACCGCTGGGAGATCTGCTGGGCGAAACCTCTGCTCGCAGTGGCAGGCTGGATGTTGTTATACTTGCAGGTCTGCTTCTGGGCTTTTTCATATCTATCGCTGAGCCAGCTCTTCACATTCTTGCTTCTGAGATCAGCGTTGTTACCGGCGGCACTATCAACCGCTGGCTGCTAGTTCTGATAGTATCAGTTGGCATAGCTCTTCTGGTTTCATTTGGATTGGTACGTATACTTTACAGCGTGCCACTCTACAAGGTTTTGACCGTATTATACCTGCTTATATTTGTACTTAGCATTTTCGTGACGCCGGAATACCTGGCGATTGCTTTTGATGCTTCCGGTGCAACTACAGGCGCCATGGCAGTACCGTTCTTGCTGTCACTGTCGTTGGGCATCGCCCGCATGAAGAAGAACGGCAAAGCGTCAGAGAAGGACAGCTTCGGACTTGTGGCCATAGCATCTACCGGTGCGATAATAGCTGTTCTGGTTATGAGTTTGTTTGCGGGTCAGCCGGAAGAGATACCGTTTGCTGATGCTGCTGTGTCTGCAGGCGGCTCGCTAGCGGATCCCTTTCTGAATGAGATCGCGAATGAGGCCTTCAATTCTACGATGTCAATAGCTCCGTTATTTTTACTGTTTATAATCGGGCAGTCCTTCGTTTTCAAGCTTAAGAAGCGCAAGGCAGGTCGAATGAACAAGGGCTTCTACTACTCCTGGGCAGGCCTTGTGATATTTATGGCTGGTGTCAATGCCGGCTTCATGGATATCGGCAGAGCTGCCGGTATAGCACTTGCGGAGAGCGACAACAGACTGTTGATGATACTAATTGGTTTTATTTTGGGGCTGGCGACGCTGCTTGCTGAGCCTGCTGTTCATGTATTGACGCAGCAGATAGAGGATGTTACCAGCGGTTCGATTCGTAAGCCAATAGTTCTGGCCGCGCTTTCAATAGCTGCCGGCCTGGCAATCGCGCTTTCGGTCGCAAGAACGCAGATACCCGGCCTACAGCTATGGCACATTCTGCTGCCGGGCTATATCATCTCTCTTATACTGGCGCATACCGGCTCCAAGCTATTTGTAGGTATCGCCTTTGACTCTGGTGGTGTTGCCTCCGGGCCGATGACAGCGACCTTCGTACTGGCCTATACGCAAGGGATAGCTGCCTCGACTGATGGCGCAAGTGTATTGATAGACGGTTTTGGTGTAATTGCGTTAGTTGCTTTGACACCAATAATAACACTGCAGCTGCTTGGTCTGATCTACAGACGCAAGACATTAGCAAGGAAGGGTATATAATCATGATGAGTCAAGGTCTTATCAACGGTGATTATTGTGATCAGGATGTTTATATTCTGACGGTCGTTGTTGATAATGGAAAAGGCAGCAAGGTTCTTAAAATATGTAAGCAGACCGGTATCGGTGGAGGTACTGTATGCCTGGGTGAGGGCACTGTCGGCAGATCTATGTTGACCTGGCTCGACATACCTACTGTCAGAAGAGAAATCGTAATCATGGCAGCTACAGGCACACAGGCAAAAGCCGCCGAAGCGGCTCTTAGTGAGACGCTGAAATTAAACAAACCAAATCACGGGATACTTTTTAAGATTGCCTTACATGAGTTGTTCGGTTCAAGGAATTGCAGCCAAAGTGAGAAGGTCGAGGGGGAAGATGTTATGAATGGAAATACTCATCAGGCAGTATTTGTAATTGTTGACAGGGGCAATGCTGAAGCCGTTATCGAAGCCGCGGAGCAGGCCGGCGCGCGTGGAGCGACGATCATCAATGCACGCGGAGCAGGAATGCACGAAACCAGTAAGCTCTTCGCGATGGTCGTTGAACCTGAAAAAGAGATCGTCCTGATGATAATCGATAAACCACGTACAGATTCAATAACCACAGCAATAAGAAGTTCAATTGGCCTGGATCAGCCCGGGCGAGGCATTATGTTTGTTGTAGATGTTGCTGAAACTATTGGACTATACTGATGAGAAAAATTGTTATAACTGAGCAGCTCAAGCCCGGGCAATTGCTTCAGATTGAGGAACTTTTACCGCAGTGGGAGGTAATCTGCTGCGAGAATGAATGCGCTGATATTGATCTTCTCAGAAGCGCTGAGATCATAACCGGTTTTGTCGGCGGCGAACAGACAAATTCTGTTTTAGCTGGTACAAACAAATTGCGCTGGCTGCATGTCTGGTCTGCCGGCGTCGACTCCCTGCCTCTAGGCAAACTGGCTGAGCAGGATGTGATTCTGACTAATTCCAGTGGTGTTCATACTTACTCGATTACCGAGGTCATCTTCATGTTTCTGCTCGGACTTAGCAGAAACATGCAATACAGTCTACGCTCCCAAATAAGACAAGAGT
>JAAYFZ010000256.1 GCA_012727965.1 Clostridiaceae bacterium | reverse complement strand
GTAGCCACTCTATTCTAGCAAGGGGGTTTTGTTTCTTGAAGCTAAAGCTTATTGTCGTCCACCCGCATAGCGGGTGGTTTTTTGTTTCGCGCTTGTCGCGCTCAACTGGCTTAAGCCGACAAAAAAGACCGCTGCCTGCAGATCATTATTGATCATGCGGACAACGGTCCGAAACAACCTATATAACACCAATTTTTCGCCTGTTGATTAAGTTAACAGGCATCAGTATCAGTTATCTAAACTGTTTAGTGATAGTCAATTAGCCGAGCTCAATTTTTACTGGAGTGGCATTACCAATATTATCGCTGACAGGACATCTGGTTTCAACAGCAGTCAGCCATTTTTCCAGCGTTGCCTGATCTGCATTCGTATCAGGTTTGATAGCTACTCTAAGTTCTTGATAGCCGGCACGCTCTGCATCTGACTGTCCCATGAATTTAGCCGGGTTAAGATCACCTTCAAGACTAATCTCTATCCCCTTGAGTTCCATACCAAGTTCTTTTGCTACTACATGTCCTACTACATTTAGACAACCAGCCAGTGCAGCTAGTAGATATTCTACAGGATTGGCGCCATCATCTGTTCCACCAAGATTGGCTGGCTCATCTACTATCATTTTAAAATTACGAGCTTGTACAATTGTTTTTATTGGATTTTCACTATGTGCTTTTGCACTGAATGTTAGTTTTGGCATAATTTACCTCATCTTTTTTGCAATTAAGCATGCGATTTCACTGACCTAATTATAATTCATATATTTAAATTTGTCAATTATTTGAGCTTATTCCACGGGAAATCAGAAGTTGGTTCAGCGTCAAATTTTAATCTAGTTTTGCTGATCGGATGGTCAATTTCCATACTGCTGCAAAAGAGCGCTATATCTGCATGCTCTTTGCCATTTTCATCACGGCTGCGCGGTAATGGCAGTTGTCTGCTCCAATCATCGAGCTGACCATAACGAACATCGCCAATGATCGGCCAGCCTCTCGATGCCAGCTGTACACGGATCTGATGCGCTCTGCCACTGCCAAGATCAATCTCCAGAAGAGCCAGTTCCCTGCCTCTATATTCTGCAGTTCTTAGCTTCTGAAAATCGAGGACGGCATTCTTCGAATTGCCTGAAGTTTTGCCTGCGGCCTTCACTACTGATACATTACCGGTTTTGCCGTCTTTTGCCAGTATATCTTCGAGGCGGCCTTTTTCCGGTATAGCCTGTCCACTGACTATAGCCAGATAATGTTTGCCTACAGTATGCTCTCTGATCTGGGCAGATAAACGGGCTGCGGCTTTTGATGTTCTGGCGAAGACCATGACGCCGCTGACCGGCTGATCGAGTCGATGGACGAGACCTAGCCAGACATCACCGGGCTTGTCGTATTTCTCCTTGATATATTGTTTTAGAAGGGTCAACATATCGGGATTATCACTGTCATCGGCCTGCGCCAGAATTCCAGCCGGCTTGATCGCGGCTATCAGATGATTGTCTTCGTATAGGATCTGTAAATCTGTATATTTCATCATAATCAACTATTCCGGCTGCCAGCGGGCTGTACTTCCGCAGGGCAGGACTATATTTCTGGCAGTAGCTGCCAGACCGATCTCATCGGCTGTGGTTTTGCCGCCAATAAGCGGACAAACCGCCAGCTCGAGCATGTTTTTCATGACCGTCGGAGCAAGTCCCGTCGTATATGAATTGATAACGAAGAAGGAAGCGTCTTGACTTAGCAGCTGCGCACAGCGTTCGACCAGACCATAAAGAGATTCCTCGATCTTCCAGAGTTCGCCGGAGGGCCCACGACCATATGAAGGCGGGTCCATAATGATTCCCTGATACTTGCGGTCGCGCCTGAGCTCGCGCTCGACAAATTTACCGACATCATCAGTGAAGAATCTAACATAACTATCTCCAAGTCCAGACAGGTTAAGATTCTCTCTGGCCCTCGCATTCATGCCTTTTGAAGCGTCCAGATGAACGACCTCATCTGCTCCGGCCGCTGCACATGCTACTGTAGCAGCTCCTGTATAAGCAAAAAGATTAAGAACACGAAATTCCTGGCCGGCAGCTTTTGCCTTCGTGATCTTGTCGGCGAAGAATTCCCAGTTTACCGCCTGTTCGGGAAATATTCCGGTATGTTTGAAACCGGTTGGCTCCACACGGAAAACCAGCTCACGCGGCATTTTGCCACCAGCCGGGTAATGGATATGCCACCTGTCTCT
>JAAYFZ010000255.1 GCA_012727965.1 Clostridiaceae bacterium | reverse complement strand
CAAATGATTGTCTCATTGACTGCTGATGTAATTCTCTGATATCTTTATCTAGGTGATCTGCTGCCGGCTGATAAAAATAGTCAGCCGGCAGATTTGATACAAATACTACACTTAAGAAAGGAAAACCGTCATGGAAACTGACAGTAGTGGTAAACGAATTACAACTAGAGAAGCTCAGGGAGACGGTTTGTTCCTGTAATTTTCCGTTTCTCCCTGAGAAGTGAGGGAGGACAGAAAATGCTAACAAATATTCTGAATATGATCCATAACAAGGATTATCAAGGAGCCAGGGCGGAGTTGATTCGCCTTAATCCTGTTGATCTGGCTGCACAATTCGATGATTTGAATCCTTATGAACAAATAAAAATATTCAGGATGCTGCCAAAGAATGAAGCAGCTGAGGTTTTTTCTTATTTCACGCGCGACACTCAAATTAATATAATCGCGATGATTACTGACAAAGAGCTTGGTGAAATAATAGACGAGCTCTTCCTAGATGATGCGGTTGATCTGTTTGAGGAAATGCCCGCGAATGTTGTCAAGCGTTTGTTGAAAAACACAGATGACCAGACCAGATCGCTGATCAACCAGTTTTTAAAGTATCCAGAAGATTCTGCTGGCAGCATCATGACTATCGAATACGTTGATCTGCGTCGTAATATGACAGTGCAGCAGGCACTTGATCATATAAAAGAAACAGGCATCGAAAAAGCTACCGTATATACATCATATGTAATAGATGAGGCCAGGAAGCTTATAGGTACAGTTTCAGCACTTGATCTGCTGATAACCGATAGATCAGAGACAATAGATAAAATAATCGAGAGCAATGTGCCCCATGTTAAAACAAATGCTGATCAGGAAGAGGCAGCCAGACTGTTTGATTATTATGATCTAATAGCTCTGCCGGTTACTGATATGGAGGATCGACTTGTTGGCATAATCACAGTAGATGATATTGTTGATGTTATTCAGGAAGAGAATACAGAGGACTTCGAAAAAATGGCTGCTTTGCTGCCTTCCGACAAGCCATATCTGGAAACAGGTTCACTTTTCCTTGCTCGAAAGAGGATTCCCTGGCTGCTCTTCTTGATGTTTTCGGCAATGTTTACTGGAGGAATCATTTCTTATTTTGAAGATTCACTTGCTGTAATGCCGGCACTTGTGGCATTTATTCCGATGCTAATGGATACAGGAGGCAACTGTGGATCACAAGCCGCAACATTGGTTATCCGAGGTCTTGCGCTTGGCCAAGTAAAAATGCGGGATGCCATAAAAGTATTGTTGAAGGAATTTCAAATATCAATTATTGTTGGAGCGGTATTGTCTGTTATTAATATTATTAGGATCTATTTCATGAATTCCTCCTTGATTTTGGCAATAACTGTTGGCCTAAGCCTATATGTTACAGTTATAATCGCAAAAGTTACGGGAAGTATGCTTCCGATAATTGCAGAGAGATTCAAGCTCGATCCTGCGATCATGGCTTCGCCAGTCATCACTACAATAGTCGATGCCAGTGCTTTGCTTGCGTTTTTCTCAATTGCCCGCTTATTGCTCAAAATCTGACATAATTGCATCAGTCTCAAGCACCAAATACGAGTTGACATAACGTACTAACTCATCTCTATGGACCGCATAGCTATGCGCAGCAGATGACGAAACACTGATCAGATCAGCTGTTGATGTCATACAGCACCTCCTGAAATCGGCAAACTGTACCAATTGCCCTTGTTGCTATGCTTTTTATTACCATATAATACAGGTGTTTATAACTATTATATCTTATAGCAGATCAAAATGTTCTACTTTTGATAAATCACCGGAGGAAACTGCAATGGACAAAGAGAATAATAAGATGAATGAGATTGGCGTAATCGGGCTGGCTGTTATGGGTAGTAATCTGGCGATGAATATCGCTGACAATGGGTTTAATACTGCGGTTTATAACAGATCATCCACTAAAACGGAGAAGCTTGTTGCCGAAGCTGGAGAGCTTCCTATTCAGGGCTATTATAGTCTTGAGGAGTTTACGGCATCACTGATCAAGCCCCGTAAAATAATTTTGATGGTACAGGCTGGAGTGGCTGTTGATTCTACGATCGGACTGCTACTTCCTCTTCTTGATCAGGGTGATTTGATTATCGATGGCGGGAATTCATATTATCAGGATACCATCAGACGACATAAGAAACTGCAGGACGAAGGAATCCTGTTCCTTGGGACAGGCATATCCGGTGGTGAAGAGGGTGCACGTTTCGGCCCCGCGATAATGCCTGGCGGTGATCAGGCAGCATATAGGCAGGTTGAGCACATCCTGACAGCCATCTCGGCAAAAGTCGACGGTGAGCCCTGTTGTACCTATATTGGTGAGGATGGCGCCGGTCATTTCGTAAAAATGGTTCATAATGGCATTGAATATGCCGATATGCAGCTGATAAGTGAGGCCTATGCCATCATGAAGCAATTGCCTGGCTATACCCCCGACAAACTGCAGAGTGTGTTCGCTGATTGGAGCCAAGGAGAGCTCAGCAGCTATCTGATCGATATCACAGCAGACATTTTTGGTAAGAAGGACGATGAGACCGGCGATTATCTGGTCGATAAAATTCTCGATACAGCCGGACAAAAGGGGACAGGTAAATGGACCAGTCAGATAGCCCTTGATCTGGGAGTGCCGGTATCAACAATTACCAGTGCGGTATTTGAGAGGTATATCTCCGCGATGAAATCAGAGAGAGTCCAGGCCGCCGAAATTCTAAAAGGACCATCATCTGACAATAAAATGAAAGAAACAGAAATTGTGGAGCTGACAGAGGATATCCGCAAAGCCCTCTACGCTAGTAAAATATGCTCATACGCACAGGGCTTCGGCATGATGCGTGCGGCGGCGAAGGAGTACAACTGGCATCTGGATCTTGGTAAGATCGCGATGATTTTCCGTGGCGGCTGTATAATCAGAGCACAATTTCTGAATCGTATCATGGAAGCATACGATAAGCAGCCTGAGCTTGCTAACCTGCTGTTAGACGGGTACTTCAGTCAGGCCGTTGAAAATTACCAACAGGCATGGCGTCGCGTGATCGTACACGCTGTCAAGGGCGGTATATCAGTTCCCGGGTTCAGCAGCGCTCTTGCCTATTTTGACAGCTACCGTAGTGAGACTCTGCCGATGAATCTGCTGCAGGCCCAGCGTGACTATTTCGGAGCCCATACTTATCAAAGGATCGACCGTGAAGGTGTTTTCCATACACAGTGGACCTGATTGAGATGCACACATAATAACAGGCTGTCTTCTATTAATGAGACAGCCTGTTTCAATTTGTGGCGTGCAAATCAGTCTTCAGCTTCTCTCGAGTGCTATCAGTCCTGTTCTAACGATTCTGATTATGCCAAAAGGCTCAAGCATATTAACGAATGCGGTTAACTTATCCTGCTGCCCAGTCAATTCTAATGTCAGAGCTGTATGTGAAACATCAATTATGCTAGCTCTGAAAATCTCGGCGATCTGGAGCAGCTCCGCTCTGGTCTGGCTGGTGCAGCCGACTTTTGCCAATATGAGCTCTCTCTCTACATCGTAATCTCGGGGAAGTCGTTCAATTTCAACAACATCGATCAGTTTATCCAGTTGTCGCATTACCTGATCAACGGTTGCTTCATCGCCGCTGACGACAATAGTCATGCGTGATCTTTCAGGTATCTCACAAGGCCCGACTGTAAGGCTCTCGATGTTGAAGCCACGGCGGCTGAAGAGTCCGGAAACCTTATATAGCAGACCTGGATGGTCATTGACAAGTACAGAAAGAACATGGCTCTCTTGTTTGCTGTTCGCGTTATTATCGTTCATTGTGATTTCCTCCTTGATGCGTGATAGAGAGTAGGTTCATGTGGATCAACGATACACTCCAACAGACTTGGACCATCCGACGACAATAGCCGTCTGACTGCATGCTCTATTTGATCATTGCTGTTAATTTTCTCGTAACCGAAGCCATAAGCACCTGCTATAAGTCCGAAATCTGGATTTTCTTCCAGGAATACCTGTGAATAACGTTTCTGATATTTAAGACTCTGAATTTCGTGAACCATTCCCAGACGGCTGTTGTTCAGCAGGACCAGCTTAATCGGCAGCTTCTCCTGCTTGATCGTTCCAAGCTCCTGCAGAGACATTTGCAGAGAACCATCACCGCTGATTGCAATTACAGTTGAATCAGGTTTGGCTGATTGAGCACCAACAGAGGCAGGCAGTCCGAAGCCCATAGTTCCCATTCCGCCGGAGGTAATGAAGGCTCCTGCTTTAACTAGTGGATAATGATTGGCAGCCCAGATCTGGTTCTGACCAACCTCTGTCGTAATTATTGCCTCTGGTCCAGCCATTTGCCCCAGCTTGTGCAGAAGTGATGGCGGATCGATCGTTTCTGAATTCTCATATTTAAAGCTTTTGAAATCATGTTTAGCTTTTAGATCGCTGCAGGTTTGCAGCCAGTCGCGTCTGACATCATGAGATGGTACGGTTTCCTTGCTCATTTCCTCCAGTACCAAACGAATATCAGCTTGAATTGGCAGGTGAGGTTTGATGTTTTTCCCAATCTCAGCAGGATCGATATCAATGTGAACAACTGCCGCTCTGTTCGCGATCTCGGATGCTGATCCCATCGCTCTGTTGCCTACTCTGGCACCCATCAGAATAATCAGATCGGCATGGTGCAGGGCGTAATTCGCAGCATAGACACCATGAGAACCCAATGTTCCAAGATTCAATTCATGATCCCAAGGCAATACTCCAATTCCCATCATGGTCGTAACAACTGGAATATGCCAGTTCTCTGCTATGGTACGAAGAAGTTTCGAGCTATTACTGCTGATGATCCCGCCCCCAGCACAAATTATCGGAGCTTTGGCACCGGATAGCAACGACAACATGCCCTCGAGTTGCTCGCGATCCGGATCCGATGGCGGATTATAACCAGGAAGCTCAGGCTGAGCTGGCTCGTAGTTATCAAAAACATCTGTCTGAACATCAACTGGCACATCGATCAGAACCGGTCCGGGCCTTCCGCTAGCGGCCAGATAGAAGGCCTCCGCAAAGATTCTCGGCAGATCTACCGCTCTGCTGACGAGATAATTATGCTTGGTAAAAGGCGTCGTCGCACCAGTTGTATCGGCCTCTTGGAAACTATCGCTGCCGATTAGATCTCGTGAGACCTGGCCGGTAATCACAACCAGCGGAACAGAGTCCATATAAGCTGTCGCGATCCCGGTAATCAGATTTGTCGCTCCAGGACCAGAGGTCGCGATGCAGACCCCTGTACGTTTACCGGCACGGGCATAACCATTGGCCGCATGTGCCGCTCCTTGTTCATTGCGAACAAGTACATGGTGAATATCAGAATCCAGCAGTGAGTCATAGAATGGACAGATAGCAGCTCCAGGGTAGCCAAATACTGTTTCAACGCCGTGCCTTCGTAATGCTTCTGTCATTGCCTGAGCGCCTGTAATATTCATTGTGTTATCCCCCCGGCTGTGATAAAAAAGCACCCCGACTGGAAACAGACCCTTTATTATGCTGTTTCTATCGAGGTGCAGGTTACCATAAATATAGTAGGTAGTTTATTCAGACATCAATCTCTTCTCGCCTGTGATCTCCTGAATAGGCTTGATATTCTGAGTTACCTCAACAGTTCCCAAATATTCGCCTTCATCACTTCTGACAGCGAAGTATCTTATGAATACGTAATTAGGGCCCATATTGATCCAGAAATCTTCATGGTCTTTTGCGCCTGACTTAAAATCTTCGACGATCTTTTCTACCACATGTACACTTTTGGGTGGATGACAGTTCGCGACCTCGCGTCCAATGATCGATTTGGATCTTGGGAAAATTCTCTCCTCACTCTGAGAGAAATATTTGACGCGGTCGTTCTTATCAACGAAGGTAATGTCAAAAGGAAGAGTGTCGAGCATTTTTGTTAGCTCTTCGAGCTTAAAAACGCCTGAAGGCAAAACGATCTGGCCTTCTGTATCTGGAGCTGGTGTGGATGCCAGCTTCTCTTCAGCTTCAGTTTTATAAACTGGTGTCCAATTAGGTACATCCTCAATCAGACAATAGCCTATCTCCTTGAAATCCTCTGCTGCTTGTTTCCATTCGGCTTGCGTCAGATTCTCAACCAGCATCGGAATCATAATTTCCTCTTCCTTGAAGATCATCTCACTTATGCGACTGCCGGCTGCTTTTATTTTCTCAGCTACTTCATCCTGTGGCTTGGATGTGTCATTCAACCAGGCCTGAGCTTCTTTAATTTCGGCTCTGATCTCATCGTCGACACCCCACATGACCTTCGGAGGTGCGGTTATGCCATACTTTTCCATTAGAGGGAAGAAGATGTTTTCCTTCTTCACATAATGAAGATTGATTTCAGATAGCAAAGCTACATCCTGCTTCAGCTTCCAGAGACTGGCTGTGTCCTTGTTTTCCAGCCAGTTTTCCAGAGAGTCATCAATTTCGCTGACTATAAGCTCTTCAAGCGCTCTGTTCTCGCTCTTGAAGGTGTTCAATGGATGTCCATCAAGCTCTGACTCCTGCTGAGGAGCATGTATCTCTTCTATTGAGCCCTTGAAAACTGATGCATGCACGTCACAGAGTCTCTGTATCTCTGTCACAGGCATGCCTTCCATGATCAACGCTTGCTCAGCTGCTGAAATCTCATTGGCAGATACATCCTTGAAGGTTTCCTCAAACTGTGCCTTAACCTCATCAACTGTTTTACCATCATGAAGCTGCTTGATCAGATCCTTAAGAACCTTCTGCCTATGTTCTCTGTTGTTAATATACTCACTCATGTCAATAATCCTCCGTGCTATTTATATGGTTGGCTGTTGATTACACTAATGCTGTGAAGCTGACATGTTTTTGCCAGTCATGCTATATTATTACATATAAGTATATGACAGCACTGTGCATAATGTTACAGCGATGAGGTTGCTCTTGTATCAATATTTCGGAGGTTATGGAAATGATTCTGGTTCTTGTTCGTCATGCGCCGGCAGAAGATCTGACTGAGGAGACAAACGATCATGAGCGTCGATTGACAGCAAGCGGGCGCAAAAAAATGGAGAAGGCAGCTGCTGGATTGGCCGTGATGCTTCTTCGAGAGAAAGGGTTTTGTATTTGCAGCAGTCCGAAGCAGCGATCGCTGGAAACAGCGAAAATTGTCGCAGAATACCTTAAGGTTGAGCATATAGTATCCGACGATCGTCTTGAAGATGGTGAGCCACAAGAGCTGCTTCAGTTGGTTGAGGAACATTCAGATAAGCAGGTTCTGATTCTGACTGGTCATGAGCCATGGATAAGCAGCTTCAGTGATTACTTAAGTAGACAGGAGCTTCCTTATCGAAAAGGCGCAGCTGCGGCTTTTAAGCTTGAGGAAGGCTGGCAGGATGAAGGAGCCAGGCTGCTCTGGTTTATGCAGCCCAGAGCGCTGCGCAGATTAAGTACAGCATATGAAGAGATAATGCATAAGAAGGATAAATGAGCATACATTTATTAATTTCATACAAATGGATGTCTGGAGGTTCGAATATATGATTAAACGTGCAGAAACAATGATTCGTGAGCTTAAGGAGCAGATGAGAGGTGGGAATGGAACTGTAGCTATAACACATCTGTTTTCTCAGGATGAGATCGGCGGCAAAGCCAGACTGATAGCGAAAATTGAGCTTGAGCCTGGCTGTTCGATTGGATTTCATGAGCATCAGAATGAAGAAGAGATTTTCTATATTATTTCAGGTCAAGCAACACTGGACGATCAAGGAGATATGCAGATACTTAATCCTGGCGACGCGGCTATTACAAAGGGCGGTCAGAGCCATAGCTTGAGCAATAACGGGGATTCTCTGCTTACAGTTATGGCTGTAATTCTTCTGTACTGCTAAGCAATAAAAATTTTAACTCATAATAGGATATGCTAGACTGGACTTATGTTTGATGATGTATTCAGCCTGTCATATATGATGCGCTACCTGTTTGCTGCTCTTGCTGTCGTGATCGTATGGTTGATTGCCAGAAAATCTGTAGATTCTATTCGCGGCGATATGGTGTATAGAGTTAAGCCAATACCTGGATTTTGGCTGATATCTTCGATGACTTCTGCCGAGAATGGACAGTATTCATCAGTCAGGCTGCCGCTTTACCACACGACTTATATAGGCAGAGCGTCCTCTTGCGATATCAGGATCAGAAGAAGCGATCTTGCTGCCCGCCATGTCATGATATATCTTTATGACGGAGTATGGTTTCTAAAACCGGTCGGCAGGTTTGCACCGGTCTATTTGAATGGTGTTAGAATCAAGCCAGCAACTCCTCTTGAATCCGGCGATAGGATCGTAATTGGAAATTATGAGGTTGTGTTCGTGGCAGATACAGATCCTGAAGTTCAGCATTTGCTGGCGCAATCAGCTGTTGGTGAATATAATTGGGAAAGCTATAGCGAGGAAAACGGTAATGTTGCGGTTAGAGGATCATTAGGACCATGGATTCTTGTCAATTTATTCGCAGCTGCTGCCAGCTGGCTTACATATAGCCTGATTCCTGAAGGAATGATTGCGCTTCAGATGATGCTTCCTATAGCTATGATCGCGGTAATTAT
>JAAYFZ010000254.1 GCA_012727965.1 Clostridiaceae bacterium | reverse complement strand
TTAAGTTCAGGCGCATAAGGAAGAGCGATGGCATCTTTTAGACCGATCGCTTCTTGCAGCCAGTTCTCATTATGATGCGAATGAATCATTGAAAATACTGGTATTGCCTTATCGCTTGCTTTTAACTCTTGCAGCAGCGACTGAACCGACTGCCACCAGGTGATGCCCTGTAGATCCGGTGTAAGAAGGACGATTACCACATCTGATCCGGTTAGTGCCTCGGGGATAAAAGGATCTGTTCTCTGCCCTGAGCAGTCGAGAATGATGTTATCCGCTACTGTCTTGCAGCTACTGATGAAAAGGTTTGCCATAGCGGCTGAATCAAGGCCAAGCTCATATTCCATGTAATCCTCACCGTGGACAAGACCACTGAAAAAAAGTGCTTCATGCTTCGGGTGCTGGATCAGATATGGCCTGATCTCGGTTGTGCCGGTGCCAGCGATGGCTCTGCCGAGGGATTGTTCTTTTCTGGTTTCTCTACCAGGCAAACGATTGGTTATGGTTGGCTGTGTCAGGTCTGTGTCTATCACAACTGTGATTTCTTTTTGAGCAAGATGAACGCCCAGATAATCAGCCAATGTGCTTTTGCCTGAACCGTCTCTGCCCCAGATTGTTATCTGCATTATTCACCCTCCGTTGCCATCACCAGCTTATCTGGATCAATATAGTTCGCTGCGGTCTCAGTGCAGGACACTCTGCTCAGGTGGATGATCGCTTTTTGCTCGAGCTCGGCTAAGAGAAGTGCCTGTTTTTCATCAACGAAAACAGTAAGAGTAACTGGCAGCGCGTTCTTGTTGTCGTCCTCAAGTTGTGGTTCTACTCTGGCATTTGAGCCGTCAGCAGCGGACAGGCTGTACACCTCGAGGAACTGAAGGCTTGGAAACAGCTGTGTCTCAAGTTTTTGCTGTTGTGACTCGCTGTTTTCGCTGGTTTGATCAGGATCGGTGGGAGTTGCTTCTGTTGACGTCTCATCAGGCTCGACCGGCTGAAGACTGGCTGAGTCTGGCTGAAGAGTTTGCACGGAATCAGCTGTGTTTGTTTTCATGAGTGCCATCACAGTCACAATATCGCCAGGCTTGATCTGGCCTGAAACACCGGCTGATAAGCTGGGTATTGTGATGGACACAAGCCTCATCCCTTTTTCAGTTGCTATTTTGAGATAGTTCTTTGATTGTTTTTCAGAAACTAGCTTGGCTGAGGTAAGAATATCTCCCTGGAATAGATCCGCGGAGGCATATTTGCCAGATGCCTCTGCTATGTTTTCTATTGCCTCAGTCGGCAGTGTGTTTTTATCCATAGCCACTAGTTCTATCTGATCGTCTGTGATGAGACTGCCGGCTGGAATATCAACTTTAACTCTGACGACCTCTATTTGCTCAGGTGTGCTTTTATCCATAAGTTTTGGCATTGCCATCAAGCTTACTGATAAACCAACTGCGATACATAAGATTCCAAGAAAGAATCTGTTCTTAAGAAATTTCATGATGATCCTCCATAGTACTGTTATTCCTAATGCTTTATTAGCTCTTAGGTTTATTCTTCTTTCCAGCTGGTTTTCTTCTTCCAGCTAGGTATATAGGGGTTGGGGTGTGGGGAAGGGGAAAAAGCTCCGGGAGAAAGACTTTTGCCAGTTTGCAATAAAAAAGGACAGACCTGTCCCTGTAAGATGATTTATTTAAATAGTGACTAAGAACCGCTATCAGTGTCAGTATATTGCAGAGATAGTACAATTCATCCGGTGTCGACTTGCCTGATGATTATACTGATTCTTATCTGCCATAAAACTGTTTGATCTTATGAATGTGAATGGCTTTGATCTTATCTGCTATAGCTTTTTCATAGCAGTTTTGATCCGCTAAGAGATTGAAGACCGGCTCATCATCTGATGGGTTTAGTGTGCTGCTACAGATACTGAAGACTGTTTTATCATCCGTAATTGGTACGCTGTATCTTGAAGCGAAGGAGCATTCTACGTCCTTAATCATCTGATCCAGGTTCATGAGGAATGCTTCCTCGTATGGAAACACCGATTTGCTTGATAGAAGCTTCTTGAGATGTAGAAGTGATTTGTACAGCTGGACCTGAGTCTTATAAGCATACCGGTTAAGGTCGCTTATATAGTCATTACCATCCAAGCCAAAGCTTAGTTTTAGCTGATGACTAATATGTGTGCTTTGGGTCAGCATCGGCAAATCTTCATCCTGCTGCCTGGTTAGAAGCCTGAACCAGACTAAACAGTGTGCTGAAACTGAGTAGGGAT
>JAAYFZ010000025.1 GCA_012727965.1 Clostridiaceae bacterium | reverse complement strand
GCGAGCTTCTCCTTCTGACCTCCGGATTTGCCGCTGGAGTCGGTGTAGTGTTCATATTCAGTGTCATCCTCACGCCAACGTTCACTGGCGGCAAAGACAAACCAGTTTCGCACGTCGGTGACTTTTTCCGTCCAGCGTCTGTCTATATCTGAGTAGTCGTTACGCCCACGGAAGCGTTCGATGATCTTCTTGACCTGGAGGAATTTCTCCTCGGAGTATTGCGCGTCGTCAGAGCCGGTCAGAGCGCCCTCTGTACAGGCCCTCAGCTCGCTTTGGAACTCTCTTATTTCGGCGTCGGTGTTGACCTGTGCCTCGAGGCTGATATAGCGCCCGGGGTTGTAGTCGATCTGAGTCAGTGAATGATTGATCTGGCCAATACGCTCCTTGATCGATTCTCTTTCGCGATTAAGCTGTGACTGAAAATTGGCGATCTCTCTGATCGTGTTGACGTTAAGCTGATCCTTGAAGGTTTTTTCAAATCTCGGCAGATCGTCAGATTGCAGCTGCTTGAGCATTTTTCTGTACTCTGGTCCGGCCTCAAGGCTGATGTCTACCTCACGTGTTTCCAGCACCCATTTTTGCTTATACTCTGTCATAGCCTGAATAACGCGATCGCTCAAACGTTTAATGCGTCTGTTCTCGCCATCAATACGATTCTGCAGCCAGTCTCTCATCTGCCGTTCTGATTCTGTGGAGTTGTCCAGTCTTACCGGCCTGTCCGCCAGAGCCTCGGCACGCACTTCCTCAAGACCGGCATAAAAGGGCTCATCGATCGCTCTTTTTTCTTCGTAAATCTGCCTTGTCTTCAGCTGATCCTGCTTGCGATCATCGATTTTAACCTCAGTCCGCGTGACTTTTGCCTGTTTGTCTGCCAGCTGTTGATCGGTCTGCTTAAGCTTATCCGTTACCTCTGCCAGCTGTTTTGCTAGTGTTTTCAGCAGATCAGAGGTCTCTTCCAATTGCCTCTTCTCATCCTCGAGTTTGGCTATAGCGGCGGCAATGGGCTGCCAGTCGATGTCCTGAAAATCAGAATATGCCCGCAGGCTGGACATCCGCTCAATACGCTGTTTAACGACCGCGATATCCTTCTCGAGCTGATCTCTGCGGTTGCTTAGTGCGGCAATGCCTCGTTCAAGTCCAGCCGCCTGCTGCTCAAGCGTCTTGATCTTTTTGTTGTTATCCCAGCCCAGAATGAAGCGGCTGCGGTCATCTATGCTGTGACGATCATCCTTCTCATGCCTGTTGTCACCGCTCTTGATCTGGCCATTTCTGGTGATGGCCCGGTTCTCGCGCCGGAACTGCTCAACAGTTTCACAGCATGCCAGATTGAAGCGATGCGAGACCTCGCGCTCCAGCCAGTCGGAAAAATGCGTGTCCGGCCTGATCTGCAGCTTGTAGACCAGCGAGTCGGGATGCAGCTCCTGCCTGTTGGCGTCGACCTGCCCACGCACACGGTAGTAAACCAGACGACCCTGGAGGCGTGTTCGATCGACCCATTCGGCCACAGCCTGATAGTGATGATCCGGCACCAGAAGCGACAGGCCGAAATTGTGCAGCAACCGCTCGATCGCGCCTTCCCATTGCTGCTCAGACTCATGAACCTGTAATAATTCACCGGCAAAAGGCAGGTCCTCTTCGACTATGCCTGTTTCCTGGCATAGCTGCTTCCTGAGAGCAACCTGCCGCTCAGAAATATTACTGCGCCTGGCTCGGAGACTAATAAGCTCTTTTTGGAGCTGGTTAAACTCACTCATCTGATCCCGGAGATCATAGGACAGCTCAGTAAGCGCATTTTGAGATTTTTCCTCATCGGCCCGACCGTCATTTAATAATGCTTCAACCTTCTGTTGCTGATCGATGAAATCATCAGCCGAAGCCGCAGGCTGCAGGTCGAGCTGACGTACAAGCTTCTCGTATTGGCCGAAACGAGCCCGCAGCCTAACTAAAATTTCGTTTTGTCTGGATATCTCAGACTTGAGCTGACCGATTCTGTCACCACCATTACGGGCAATGCTGCGCTCAAGCTCACTCGCCTGATTCTGGAGACTAGACTTTTGCTGTTGTGTTTTCTCGACCGAGGCCTGTTGCCTTATGAGCTCGGCTTGAAGATCAGTCAGCTGGCTGGTCAGAAGATCGAGCCTGATCCTTGCGAACCATGACTGCAGGGCATCTCGATATGACGTCAGCTGGCTGGCCTGCAGCTCGGACTCGTGATACTTGATCAGATCTTCAGATAGCGGCTCAAGCATTTCGATCTGTCGTTTGGCCTTGAGTACGGCTTCATGAGCCCGGCTGAGATTGTCGAAATGTTCCAGAAGGTTTTCAATTCTTGTTTTGATCTCGAAGGGCTCGAGCATATGATCGCGTACGAAGAGAGTCAGATTGCCGACTGATTTCAGAGATACAGTCTGCAGGAAGAGGTCCAGAGCCTGTTCATTATCTATGCCGAAGCGGCGTCTGAACCAGGCACCATAGGGCGGGAAGCTGTCGAACAGCTCGACGCCTGTTTGCTTGAGCTTCTTGCGCAGACCTGATATATCACTGCCGAAATTGGAGAAATCGTCTGCTATCGACAGGTCGCGCTCACAGGCGGCAAAAAACCTGCTGGGCTGACCGGTCATTTCTCGCATCCAGAATACCTGGGCGATCGTTACTGTTTTCTCATAGCCTTCGTTATGGAAAACACCGAGAATTACTGAGTAGCTGTTTTGATCACGCAGAGCTACTGGCTTGGAGCTGTGATAGTTTTCCTGACGCTCAGATTTGTAGTAGCCCAAAACATAGGATCTTAAGGAGCGCTCGCGACTGTCTGCTCCGGCAGCCTTGTTATAAGCGATCTTCTGACTTGGCACCAGCAGCGTAGTAACCGCGTCTACCAGTGTCGATTTGCCAGAGCCGATATCGCCTGTAAGCAGAGCGTTTTTGCCCTCAGGGCGCATGATCCACACCCTTTTATCGAAGGTGCCCCAGTTATATACCTCGAGCCGCTGCAGGCGAAATCCCGCCAATCTGTCATCGCTCATAAACTCAAGCATCAGCTGTTCAGTCATCCTGCTCATCCTCCACCGCTCCGCCTGCCAGCTGCTGGTATTCTGCCAGGCGCTTATCGAAATCAGCCAGCCACTGCGCGTCGACATAGGCCTTGATGATTCTTCTAACCTCATAGGTATTATTCTGTCCACGCAGCTTCCGCAGGAAGCCAAGATCGATAACCTTGTTGATCAGAGTCTCGATCTGATTCAGAAGCTTGACCTCATTGCTGCCCTCAGGCAGGAAAATTCTGACCAGCTCAGCTATTTCATCACGTGAGAGCACCAGTCTAGTCTCACTGCCCTGAGCGTCAAATTCAACCAGCTTCCTGCGCAGAAGCGCAAGCAACAGACTGACCGGGTAAGACAGCTGTCTACGTGTGACCAGTCTGGGCATATCGCTGGTTCCGCCATCCTCATCCTGTTGACGCGAGCGCAGATAGGCATAGCCTTCGGCTTCGTCGATGATCAGGTCAAGACCGATAACAGCGGTATAATCCTGAACCGCAGCCTGCTGAATGAGCAGATCCCGCCAGATATCCTGACTATCATCCCGATAGATGATGCCTTTTAACAGGGTGATCAGGACCGTCGATAATTCGGGCGGTTGGCCCTGCCACGTTTTTTGCTCCATGTTCATATCATTTAAATCTGCCATCTGCTTCGTCTCCTAATCATGTCTTGCTCTGTTCGCGCAGAAATATGATTCTTGGCAGCGTCGCCTGACGGACTGTGCCGCTGTCTGTCTGCCAGCTTATCTTCTCATCAACCGACTCATCGACAACAGTGGTCAGCTTGATATCAGCGGCCTCTGTCGCCAGCTGAACGTAGACTACGAGCTCTGCCAGGCCAAATCGCAGGGGGTGACGTCTGATGATCTCAGCTAAATTGATCTGACTTGCTCCGTGCAGCTCTGCCCGGATGTTTCTGATCAGCTCAGAGCGATCGATCGTAATCTGCGAATAGAGCACTGAGGTGTCAATATCTGAATCACCTGTCTCCAGGCTGGTTTCGGTTATGATCGGCTTGATCGGCGGCCGATAGAGGGGCCGCTCCAGCGGTAGGTTTATTGCTGCTGAGTTTTCCGGCAGGCTGGTTATATTACCTGAGGGCATGTTATCACGCAGCGCCAGCGCATGATTCTCAATGCTATGCAGCACATCCATGATGCGCCGGTCCTCGAGCCAGGCCTGATCGTCGAGAAAATGGCGCAGCTGCTGTGACAGCCTGGCAACGGTGCGCTGCGTATGCTCGCCAGCCTCCAGCCAGTCATAGTGGATCCGCCTCAGCCGTCTGTCAGGATTCATCTCAAGCACCGGCTCAAGCGACAAAACATGCTCGACCTGGCTGCTGAACTCCTCCTGCCTGACTGATGACATCAGAAAATCCCAAAAAGCCTGGAAGCTTCTGCCCTGGTCTGATTCGGAGATCGCGTCACGCTCGCCGATGATCTCTTCAAGCAATGCCCCCTTAGAGCCGTCCCATGAGGCAATCTTCTCTCTGACGCTGCGGTCAAGTTGACGGAAATTGCTCTCAACCTCACGGAAATCTGTCAGCAGATCGCGTGACAGCTGCAGGAACTGTTGAAAACGATCCTTAAGCGCGGTGTCATCAAGCAGCGGTATTTCACCTGATAATATCTGCTCGATCTCATTATCGATTGCCGCTCTACGCTTCTGCAGCTCAGCAATTCGCAGCTCGGGATCAGTCTCGCTGCCCTCATGCATCTGCCTGAGCAGATCGAAGATCGTCAGCAGCCTCGACTCAGTGCCGATGAAGCTGCGCTCGGTCAGAGTATTCAGCCAGCTGATCGCTTTCTCCGCCGCCGGCGTCAGATCGAAGCATGGTTCATCCGAGTTATCGAGATAAAACTTGCGAAGCCAGCCCTTATCATTTTCGGCCCAGTCATTGAGATAGGAGATCGCGGAGCTCTTGAAGCTATCCTGTCCATATCGCTCGCGCAGAGCAAACAGATAATCCTCAAGTGCCTCAGTCAAATCAGCCTGAGTAATATAGCGCACATTACCGTCGATAAAAGCCCGTTGCAGGAAGCTCGCGATCAGCGGCGCATGCTGAGCACAGAGCAGCCGCCATGCCGGATGCCTGCCGCGAAGCAAATCTAAGGTTTCATAATCCATCGTAGCCAATTACAATTTACCTGCCGTACTTGCTGTAAAATGGTGCCAGAATCATAATAGTTCATCCTGGCAAAAGCCGTCGCCGTTTAGTATATCAATTCTCTTTCCGTCCAGCCAGTGTCTTAAGCGCTGCCGCGATCTCGAGGCCCTGCTGCGGGTATCTTGTGTTGTTGTCTAGTCCGAACCGGCCCAGCTTGACCGATGGTTTGGTTTTGCCGTGGAAATCACTGCCTCCGGTCGCCAGAATACCTGCGGCATCTGCTCTTGCTTGATAATATAGGCACTGCTCGGGCGTATGGTAGCTGCTATATGCCTCAACTCCGGCGATGCCGAGCGCGATGATCTCATCGAGCATTTCCGGCGGCTGGCCGCGCAAGTTGTTGCCGGGATGCGCCAGCACCGGAACACCGCCGAGCTCACGAATCAGATCGATCGCCTGCTGCATTGTGATGCTGACGATCTCAACATAAGCGGGCTTGCCCTGAGCACAGTAGTCCCAGTAGAAGTTGACATAAGGATTGTCACTGCGGCTGCCTCCGGGCAGATAAGGTC
>JAAYFZ010000253.1 GCA_012727965.1 Clostridiaceae bacterium | reverse complement strand
GGATAATATAACTGTCATCGATAGCCAGATGAATGTTCTGAGCTCAAATGATGGCAGTGATCAGATGAATTCTGAGAATCAGCAGTCGCTGCAGACTCAGGTCAGTGAGAGGCTCAAGAAGCAGATCAATGATCTCCTGCAGCCTGTTTTTGGCGTCGGCAAGGTCATGACAGAGGTTAATGTAAAACTTAATTTCGACGATGCCGTCGTCGAGAGCGTTCGTTTCGAACCGATGGAAGGTTCAACAAATGGCATCATCGCCAGTATCGATCAAATCAGGGAAGTCGCAAATGAGGCAGCAGAGGTCGGCGGCGAGCCCGGCACCGGTGATAATGGTGCAGATGTACCTGTATATCCAGTCGTGGATACAGGCAATTCAATCTACGAGAAAAATTCCGAGACTATAAACTATGAGATCAATACGATAAAAGAGACACTCAGCAAGTCTAAGGGCAGCATTGAGGATCTCAGTGTTTCCGTTATCCTTGATAACCGCGATATCGAACCTGGCATGGATTATTCCGAGAGCGTCATTAATCTGGTATCTGCTGCTGTCGGCGTCGACCCACAGTATATCGCCGTCGAGACCCTGCCTTTTAACGGTCTTGAAGAAGCAGAAACAACCTGGGAGTCCTATAACGAGCTCAATGAGCAGATGCAGCGCTGGCAGATGATCAGATTCTTCATTCTGCTTGGAGTTGTCCTGCTGGTAGTGATCATTCTCATTATCATGATTTCAAGAAAAAATAAAAAATCACCAGAAAGTGAAGTCGAGCAGCTGTTCCCATCACTTAGCACAGAGGCTGCTCAGATTCTGGAAGCTGCCGAATCAAAAGTCGATGCTGCCGGCAGACCGCTGCCGCAGGAGAAGAAGCATCGCGAGCGCGATGAACTTGAACAGTATATTGACAATAACCCCGATCTGGTTGCCAATATCGTGCGCAGCTGGCTCAATTCAGACTGATTATTCTAGGAAGGAGGTTATCTTATAATGGCAAGTTACAATGAACTAGAAAGAACACCCCAAGAAAAAGCCGCGATACTCTTGATCGCTATGGGTAAGGATTACTCAGCCAAAATTTTCAAGCAGCTAAGCGAAGAAGAAATCGAGCAGCTGACATTGGAAATAGCCAATGTCAGACGAGTAGATACATCAACCCAGCAAGAGATCATCAATGAATTTCATGAAGCCTATATAGCTCAGAACTATATTATGGAAGGCGGCATCGATTATGCCAGAGATATCCTCAATCAGGCCATAGGACAGCAGCGAGCTTATGAACTGATCGGCAAACTGACCTCATCATTGCAGGTCAGGCCTTTTGACTTCGCACGCAAGCTTGATGCAACCCAGCTGCTCAATATGATTCAAAATGAACAGCCGCAGACGATAGCCCTGGTCCTTTCTTATCTCGACGCAAGACAGGCAGGATCAGTGCTGAGCGCACTGCCGCAGGAAATACAGAGCGATGTTCTGGCCAAGATCGCCCGCATGGGTAAAACATCACCAGAGCATATAAAAGAGGTTGAGAGAATTCTCGAGAAGAAGCTTTCTTCTGCCGGCGTATCCGATTATACAAAGGTCGGCGGTATCCAGACGAGTGTCGACATCCTCAATTCAGTCGACCGCGGCACTGAGAAGCACATTCTTGAGAGCCTTAGCGATATGAATAAGGAGCTTGTAGACGAGATCAAGAGTCGTATGTTCCTGTTCGAAGATATCGTCAATCTCAACCGCGTATCTATACAGAGAGTACTAAAAGATGTCGCACAGCCTGATCTGGTTCTGGCACTTAAGGGCGTCAAGAGCCATGTCGCTGACTTCATATTCGAAAATATGTCCAAACGTCTGCAGGAGATGATCAGAGAAGATATGTCGATCACCGGACCTGTCAGACTCAGAGATGTTGAAGAAGCACAGCAGAGAATCGTCACGATCATCCGTAATCTGGAAGAAGCCGGAGAGGTCGTCATATTAAGAGGATCGGAGGAAGAGTTAATTGGCTAAAATTCACAAATCCCCCAATATCTTCATGGGCTCTGAGAAGCCGGCATCGGTTTTACAGCCTAATCCGTTCGCTGCAGATCCACGCGAGCAGGCTAACAGCCGTGAGCAAGCAGGCAACTCAGAAGGTACAGTTCGGTCCTTCAGCGATGTTATTCAGAACATCAGCGAAGGCAGCGATAATAAACAGAACATACCGGCAAAAGCCGATACCTCAGCCAATGGGCAGTCCTATGCTTCGGCAAACAATTCTGCATCGAAGGAGAACCTGTCAGTTCATCAGATCATACGCAGAGCTGAGGATGAAGGTGAGAGGATCATAGCTGAAGCCAGACAACAGGCATCGCTGATCCTACAGCAAAACAAGCTCAAGGTCCTGGCTGAGAAACAGGCAGGCTATCAGGATGGCTTCCGCGAGGGACAGGTGGCGGCACAGGTAATGTATGAGCAGCAGCTGACCCAGCTGCAGAAATCCTTCCATGAAATAGTCAGTGAGCTTAGCCATAAGCCAGAAGAGCTGCTCAATGGCATGGAAGAAGAATTACTAGATTTATCACTCGACGTGGCCAGCAAAGTTATTGGAACGGAGCTATCGCGAAAGAACAAGGTCTATCATGTGTTCCTAAGAAAAGCTCTCGACAAGCTTAAGAAACAGGAGAAGGCCACAGTATATTTAAATGAACGCGAGTATCAATTGTTTGTAGCTGCACAACCGGAAATGTTTTCAGACGAGAGTGGCTCAATCCAATTTGTAGGCGATGACAAGTTGGCACCGGGCAGTTGCCTGATAGAAACAGCCAGAGGCAGATTTGATGCCAGCGCAGATGTACAACTTGAACGCATCGGCAAAGCGATGAAAGGGTAATAAGTAAGATGAAGACGATTGACCTAAGCAGATATAGTGAAAAACTCAACGATATTGATACCGTTGAGCAGAGCGGCTATGTCTGCCAGCTGATCGGACTGACTGTAGAGTCAGTCGGACCACTGGCTCGTATTGGCGACGTCTGTCAAATTCATATGCTCGATGAACGCAGCTATATCGATGCTGAAGTCGTAGGATTCCGTGACAACCATTTGCTGTTGATGCCTTTTGGCAATTTGACTGGTATTGGTCCCGGCAGCCGCGTCCTGGCAACCGGTAAATGTCTGCAGGTTCCTGTAGGTATGGGTCTTAAGGGTAGAATACTTGATGGCCTTGGTAATCCAATCGATAGCCTGGGCAAGCTAGACACAGATGGCTTCTACAGCTCAGATAACCCACCGCCGAACCCGCTGACCCGTGATCGTATTCGCCATCCGCTGCCTCTGGGCGTGAGAGCAATCGATGGACTTCTGACTTGCGGCCGCGGACAGCGCATGGGAATCTTCGCCGGCAGCGGCGTTGGCAAGAGTACATTGTTAGGCATGATGGCCAGAAACAGTGATGTCGATATTAATGTTATTACACTGGTTGGAGAACGTGGCCGCGAGGTCCGTGAGTTTATAGAGAAGGATCTGGGAGAAGAGGGTCTTAAAAAATCCATCCTGATCGTAGCTACTTCAGATCAGCCTGCTATCGTCAGACAGAAATCAGCCATGCTGGGAACGGCAATCGCAGAGTACTTCCGCGATCAGGGTTTATCGGTACTGCTGCTGATGGATTCACTTACGAGATTTGCCATGGCCCAGCGTGAAATCGGTATGGCGATCGGCGAGCCTCCAGTTTCAAGAGGCTATACTCCTTCAGTATTCAATGTTCTGCCGAAACTGCTCGAGCGCAGCGGCAACTCAGATGTTGGCTCGATCACGGCTCTTTATACTGTGCTGGTCGAGGGCGATGACATGAATGAACCAGTAGCCGATACAGTAAGAGGTATCCTCGACGGACACATTGTTCTGTCGCGAGAACTGGCTCATCGCAATCATTATCCGGCAATCGACGTACTGGCAAGCGTCAGTCGTATCATGCCGGACATAACCTCTACAGAACACAGGGAGTCGTCGGGCTTCCTCAAAAATAATCTCAGTGTCTACACTGAATCACAAGATCTGATCAATATTGGTGCCTATAAACGCGGGAGTAATCCGGAGATAGACCAGGCAGTAATGCTCTATCCAGACATAATCAGGTTCCTGCGTCAGGATATTATGGAAACGACAGATTTCGCGGACACGGTCGATATTCTGACCATGCTGAAAGGATCAGGTGAGAAATGAAGAAGTTTGAATTTACACTTGAAACGCTACTCGGGATCAAGGAAAGAGAAGAGAAGGACCGCCAAAAAGAGCTGGGCGATGCTAACAATCGTCTGACACAGGCGCAGGCAGTTCTTGAAGCTCTAAAAGAGGAAGAAGTAAATCTTCGTCAGGACTGGCAAGACAGTCTGAGTAGTGGCTGGCAAACACCAGACTACAGGCAATATGATCAGTATTTCATCCGACTGCATGAGCTGCAGGACCAACAGAAAATCAAGATCAATCAGCTCGAGCAGGAGCGTGATCATATCCAGGAGAGACTGATAAGGGTAATGAATGAGATCAAATCCCTGCTCAAGATGAAGGCGAAGCAATATGAGGCCTATAAGAAGGAAGTGGCCAAGGAAGAAGAAAAGGCGGTCGACGATATGATCACCTTTCGCCTAAACCCTGCACCAGAGGTTGGAGGATAAACTGTGGCAAAGGAACAAGAAGCAAAAAACGGTACACTTCCGCCAGAAATTGAGAAGGCGAAAAAAAAGGCCGAGAAGGATCTGAAAAACGAACAGAAAAAAGCTGCCAGCCAAAAAATCAAGGAAGCAAGGGCTGTCAGAAAAGGGACCAAGGCTGCCGAGGGCAAACAGACTACACATGCAGGCGCGGTATTTGCTGGATTTCTCTATGGAGTGTTTTTCATCCTTTTGCTGATAGCAGCTGGTACGGCCTTCTACTATTTCAATCTTGGCAATGTACGCACTATGGTCATCAGTGGTCTTAGAATTGATCAGGATTCTTATACGATCATCGAGAACAGACGTAATGAGCTCTCGAAGATAGAAGAACAGATCAAAACAGATCAGCAGAAAATACAGGCTGACAAAACTGCACTGGTACAGACAGAAGAAGCACTAAATAAGCTCCAGGAAGAGCTTAACCAGAAGGAACAGGAGCTGACAAATCAAGAATCACTGCTTAGTGGCAAAGAAACTGATCTGGCAGAGATCATAGAATTGTATGAAACTATGGACACGGCAGCAGCGGCAGTTATAATCGAGAAATTCTCGAATCAGGACGATGTGATCAAGATTCTGCGCAATCTCAGCCAATCGAAGGCCGGACAGATTCTGGCGCTGCTCGATCCTGAAGTCGCTTCGAAGATGACTTCAGAAATGCTGGCGACGGCCTCGTCGAGACCAGCCGAGACAACTGAAACAACTGCACCATAAGTGTAAAAGATAGATCGAATAAATGACCGTTAACAGATGGTCGGGCAGACTTCCCGGAAAATGGGAGTCAGGAGGATAAAATGGCAACAGTTAAGCTGGATCTCATATCGGCAAAAGCCCAGCTGGCCTCAGGTAAGAGCGGCGGTAAGAGCGGCAGAGCTGAAAATGGCCTTTTTACTGAGGTGTTCTCAACTACACTCAGCAGCAGCAGAACATCAACAGCAGTTGATGATAGATCTGCCTCCGCTGCAAAAGAGAATATAGACAGTTCGAGTAAGAGCGACGCCAATACAGGTGATGCTGCTGAGCAGATGATCGAGTTAGATCAGACTGATGTTCAAGAGCTTACAGAAAATGAAGACGATTCAACTGACAAAACGACTGCCATGCCAGCCTGGCTGCTGATGCAGTTAGAGCAAGATACTCCTGTGGCAGAAGTTCAGACTATAGATGAGATGGTGATATCATCTCCCTCAGATGCTGATATATCGGCCGTGGTTGATGCTAATACTACAGCAGTGGCCGAGGACATTATATCTATAATCCCCGAGGAAGGCATGGTCTCAGTTGAAGACGCAACGGTTTTTGCTGATGAAATGCAGTTAACAGCAGATAACACTGGAGATATTATTGCAGAAGCTGGTAAGCCAACAAATGAAGCAGGCCGAGCTATTATAGATTCCAAGCTTCCTGAGCAGGAAGTGTTAGCTGCCGGGACAATGCCAGCTGAACTCGAAGCTGTCATAGCTCAAGATATAAATGAAAAAGCTGCAACACAAAACGAGCTGCCCACTGCAAGACAGAACGAAATAGGCCCTGCCGAGGCAGCAAGACTGAATATTCAAGAGCCATCAGATGAAAATACAGATGCAGTGAATACAACTGAAGCTGATACAGAAAGCATTCTAAGTACCGACTCGCCAGTAGAAGGTCGTTTAAATAGTGTTAGAACCATGGACGTAGGCAACAGACATACTGGTAATGAGGCTGATACTGACACAAACGGCTCGGCTTTTGCCCAGATGGCAAGAGGAGAAGCTCCTCTACAAACAGAAGGCTCGGTGCCGGATGCTGTCAACACAGAAGCAGGCATGTATTCAGCAGAGGTCGAGGTCAGCGATGTCGGACAGTTTGGCAGACAGCTGATCGAGCGCATTGACCTGCGTCAGCTCGACCAGACACAACAGATGACTATCAGGCTAAGACCGGATGAGTTCGGCAGTCTAACGATTAGACTGACACGCAGCCCGGAGGGACTTCTTGCTCAGCTGATCAGTGACACGGCCATGACAAGAGAAATGCTGGCACAGCAGGCAAATGACCTGCAGCAAGCGCTCAAGAATCAAGGCTTCGATATTGTCCAGACTGAAGTTTTGTCAGATTTTGCCGATCAGCAGCAAAACAGCCAGAATCTCGACAGCTGGCAGCAGCTGCAGGAGGGCAGAGAATTCAAAGTAAGAACGGCAGATGCCGCAGCCAGGCTCTCAGCACAGATGCTTGAGCAGGATGAGGCAAAACAGATCATAGAGAGATATACGACCAGCTCGGTCGACTATTTCGCCTGAGAAGGAGGTAGAAAATGCCAATAGCAGATGTAACACAGGCAGCGCAGACAGCAGCGCAGACAAGTCAGCTTAACCGCAATGTCAAAAATGAGCTAGGCAAGGATGAGTTCCTGAAAATACTGGTGACACAGCTGCAGAACCAAGATCCTATGAGTCCGATGGAGGATACTGATTTTATCGCTCAGCTGGCTCAGTTCAGTACACTGGAGCAGATGCAGTCGCTTAATACCAGTTATACCTTCGGACAGGCCTATAACCTGATTGGCAAAAATGTCTTCTCGACGATCACAAATGATCAGGGCATTGCAGAGGACATTTTCGGAAAAGTTACTGGAGTTCTCTCATCGAAGGGTGCGGCTTATCTCGAAATCGACGCGCAGAGCTATATACCATTTACCAATGATGTGGTGGTCTATGAGGTGGATGTCGACAATATTGAGACAACACCGCCGACAATACCTGAAGAACAAACAGCAGATCCAATTTCTGCTCAGACAAATACGCAGACAACACCAGCAGCAAATACTCAGACATCAGTAAATGAGCCAGGGACGGCTGAGATAGACAGTATAGAAGCAGATCAGGAGATTCAGAACAATACGACGACTGCCGCCAGCGGCACACAAGCAACACAAGAAGTCATCAGCCTGGGCGATCCTACGACCAGAGTTATGGACTACTAAGGAGGAAAAACTATGCTTCGTTCACTCTATTCCGGCGTTTCCGGTCTTAAGAACCATCAGACAAAAATGGACGTTATCGGTAACAACATTGCCAACGTCAATACCGTTGGATTCAAATCCAGCCGTGTTACCTTCCAGGATATCTACAGCCAGACCCTGCGTCCGGCCAGTGCTCCTGGTGATGATTCCGGCGGTGTAAATCCACAGCAGGTCGGTCTTGGTGTATCACTTGGTTCAATCGATACGATGTTCACCAGATCAGCAGCTGAATATACCGGTTCACCACTTGATCTTAGTATTGAGGGTGACGGGTTCTTCGTAGTCAATGACAGAGGCAATGATTTTTTCACCAGAGCAGGTAATTTCACGACTGATGCCAGCAATAATCTGATCAATGCCAACGGTTTGATCGTTCAGGGCTGGATGACAGGTGAGGGAAATGATGAGCTTCCTTTTAATC
>JAAYFZ010000252.1 GCA_012727965.1 Clostridiaceae bacterium | reverse complement strand
TTCACGCGATAAATCAGTCGATACCGAATCTACTCTTCCTGTCGATCAAGCTTGAAGCTTGAAGGCAGAAGCATCTCCATCGAAAAAACTTCATACTCACCGTTTGGCCTTGCTGACAGCAAAACAAAATCCTCAGCAGCAAACTCTGACATGACCTGACGGCAAATACCGCAAGGCCTGCAGTATTCATCCTGATCGCATATCACTGCCATTTTACGAATTTTTCTGCTTCCCTCGGAAACCGCCTTGAATATTGCCGTCCTCTCAGCACAACAGGTCGCACCATAAGAAGAATTCTCAACATTGCAGCCGCTAAATTCTCTGCCTTGTTCATCAATAAGGGCAGCCCCTACTCTGAAATTCGAATAGGGTACATAGGCGTTGTCTTTTGCCAATATGGCACTCTTGATCAATTTATTATTTTCATCGTTATTATCCATAAATCTGACCCCCTATGCAAAATTGTATAGAAAAAGGCAGCCTCTGGCAATTAAGTTTTGCCGTCAGCCGCCTTCATTCTATTTATTGCAGTTTAGCCTAATAAGCTTTGCCCAATGATTGTTATCAGAGAGTTCCGTCTTTTTTAGCCATGAATTTTACGAGGTCAACAACACGGTTGGAATAACCCCACTCGTTGTCATACCATGAAACGATCTTGAAGAAGCGTTTCTCGCCTGGCAGGTTGTTCTGCAGTGTAGCCAGTGAATCATAGATAGATGAACGATTGTCATGGATGAAGTCTGAAGATACGAGCTCTTCATCTGTGTAACCAAGGATATCCTTCAGATATGTCTTGGAAGCTTCCTTCAGCTTAGCATCGATCTCTTCGATAGAAGTATCATTTTCAGTTGTAACTGTCAGGTCAACTACTGAAACTGTAGGTGTAGGAACACGGAATGACATACCTGTCATCTTGCCCTTAACTACTGGCAGAACCTGGCCAACAGCCTTGGCTGCACCGGTTGTTGAAGGGATAATGTTGATAGCTGCAGCACGGCCGCCTCTCCAGTCCTTCTTAGAAGGGCCGTCAACGGTCTTCTGTGTAGCTGTATATGAATGGATAGTTGTCATCAGACCCTGCTGTACGCCGAAGCCTTCCTTGAGAAGAACATGAACGACAGGAGCCAGACAGTTAGTTGTACATGAAGCGTTTGATACGATGTTATGTGCTGCTGCATCATATTCGTTCTCGTTAACGCCCATAACGATTGTCTTAACTTCACCCTTACCAGGAGCTGAGATGATAACCTTCTTAGCGCCAGCGTCGAGATGGCCTTTTGCCTGCTCTGAACTTGTGAATATGCCAGTTGATTCAATAACATATTCAACACCGAGCTCGCCCCATGGCAGATCTGCAGGATTTCTCTGAGCCATTACGCAACGAACCTTGTTCTTGCCATTGATGACCAGAACATCATTGTCCTCAGCGTCAGCGCTGCTCTTCTCGGTTGTTACTTCGTGCTTGAACTTACCCTGAATAGAATCATACTTGATCTGGTAAGCAAAATAGTCAGCGTCGGTCGAGATGTCGGCTACAGCAACAACATCGATTTCAGTGCCAAGAAGGCCCTGATCGCAAATTGCCTGGAATACCATACGTCCAATACGGCCGAAACCATTGATACCTACTTTAATAGCCATGTGTTTCAATCCTCCTGATTTATTACCCCTTGAATAGGGTATTATTGCGTTTGCATCATTTCAATTTTAGTCGAAATCAGCAGTTTTTTCAACCATAAG
>JAAYFZ010000251.1 GCA_012727965.1 Clostridiaceae bacterium | reverse complement strand
GGCGGCATCAGCTACATAGATCGCGGCATCAGCTCTTGAGAGCATCTGTCTGCTGCGGTGAACTCTCTTACTGCCGAGCTCGCTTCTGTCATTTAACCCGGCTGTATCGATCAAAGCGATCGGGCCGTAACCTAGCAGTTCCATGCTTTTGATAACGGGATCAGTAGTGGTGCCGTGCTGACTTGAGACGATTGACATCTCCTGACCAAGCAGAAGGTTGAACAGAGTTGACTTACCGGCATTGGTTGCGCCGAAAATCGCGATATGCCGTCTGCTGGCCATGGGCGCTGTCATCAGGCTGTTATCATGTGAACGACCGCTATTATCTGCTTTCATAAGAATATATCCCTCTTACCTTGTTTTATATCGTCCTGTGTTTTTCGCGCGATACTACGGATATCATCGCGTTCAATAGAATCGATTTCACGATTGATCAGCTCGAAGCCTTTTGCCTGTAGTTCTTCGTCGCCATAGTCGAGCAGATACTCTGCTAATGTTGCCAGGGCATTTGGCTGACAGACATTCTTGATTTGGCCGCTCTTAGCCAGATGCATGAAGCGGTCGCCAGTACGGCATTTGCGATAACAGGCTGTGCAATAGCTGGGTATCAGCTCTTCATCGAGCATCCAGTCTATGACCTGTGAAGTGCTGCGCTCATCACAACGGCTGAACTGAACCTCAGCAGCTTGCCTTTTCATTTTATTGACACGATAGCCACCGACACCGACTGCTGAGTCAGCACTAAGCTGAGTTATGCCACAGTCGATGAGTTCTTTGCGCATGGCAGCTGATTCTCTAGTCGAAATAATGATACCGGTATAAGGCACCGCGAGTCTGATGATCGCTACAAGCCGGCGGAAGAGTTCATCGTCAGGAGCATGGGGATATTTATTGGAGCTGCCTTTTGCCGGTCTGATTCGGGGAACAGAAATCGTGTGGAAACCGACACCATAATTTTCTTCGAGATATTCCTGATGCAGCATAAGACCGAGAACTTCAAACAGCGGGTCGCCAAGTCCGAACAGTGCACCGCCGCCGACATCATCGATTCCTGCCTGCTGAGCTCTGTCGAAGGCCATTGAGTGCCAATAGTAGTCACTCTTAGGACCTGATTTGTGATATTCTGCGTAAACATCAGGATCATAGGACTCCTGAAATAGAATATATGTACCGATGCCCGCTTCCTTCAAGCGCTTGTAGTTATCAACTGTGGTAGCGGCGATATTAACGTTGACACGGCGTATTTCGCCGTTGCCTGATTTGGTATCGTAAATCGTTTTGATCGATTCAATAATATAATCAAGACTTGCCTTATCATCATCCTCACCGGCTTCAAGCGCGATTCGCTTATGGCCGATATCGATAATTGCTTCAGTCTCTAGTCTTATTTCATCCTGTGTCAGAATTTTGCGGTTGAATTGATGATCATGCTGATAGCCGCAATAGCTGCAATTGTTGACACAATAGTCGCTGATATAGAGCGGTGCGAACATGACGATGCGTTGTCCGTAGATATGCTCCTTGATCTTGCGTGCGACTTCAAATAGTTTGTCTTCATGGTCAGACGAATCCATAGTAAGCAGCACAGCCACCTCTTTGTGGGTCAGTCCCTCAAAATTGGCTGCTTTTTCCAGGATCTCATCGATTTTGCTGTGATCAGCTAGTCTGGCCTCGTCAAGCCAGGCCTGCATCTGCGGCTTGTTGATAAAAGGTACGGTTTTTGATTGCATAAAGAGCCTCTCATTCGATCTCTTTACGGGATATAGCTGCTTTTACCTGAACGCCGGGCAGACTGCCCAATTTTCCCGTCAGGCTGTTGATTTCATCCATCCTGCCCACCAGAGTCAGACTGATGACCGCCATATTCTCGTGATCGAAGGGAATACCCATACGGCCGCGAACAATATGCTGATACTCAGAAATGATATTGTTGAATTGCTTCTGTGAGTGTGATGGTTCTTCGAGGATTGCACTGATAACTGCGATCCTGGACATATTAGCCTCCTTGATAAACAAAAAACTTCTTCCACCTGGGAAGAAGCACGCCAGTCAGGAAGGACCCCGCTGTCCTCTCCCGATATGCACGTCTCCTTCTTGATCAGGGCTTATGTCCCTTCTCGATCAGGGTGTACTCGTATATCTAGTTTTCTGATACCGGCACAAGCCTTGCAAGCTCGTGCCGTAATCGCTTACATTCTGCATTAAGAAACGATAATAGTCAAGCTGATACTGCTGACGTTTATCATAGGGCTGCTATTATGTTACAATCGCTTCATAGCGAAAATTAGCTGTAAACGGAGGCGGCAATGAAGCAGGAAATTTTGAAAATTCTCAAAAATAGCGACAGCTATGTTTCCGGTGAAGTGATCAGCAATCAACTGAATGTCACCAGGGCTGCCGTCTGGAAGGCCATTAACAGCCTACGTGCACAGGGGTACAATATCGTCAGCATGAAGCATCATGGCTATAAGCTTGAGGATACTGCTACTGTATATAATGAGCGTGAACTACGTGAGCTGATGGATAGAAGCGAGCTTCTGCGAAATGTCAGACTTAAATTCTTCGGCGAGATCGATTCAACCAATCTGGCTGCCAGAAGGGATGTCGATAAACTAAGTGGTACTTCGCTATATGTTGCTGACAGACAATTGGCAGGCAGAGGAAGACTGGGAAGAACCTGGCAATCTGAGCCTGACAACGGTATCTGGTTATCTGTGATGCTGCGGCCTCAGTCTAACCCGGACAGGCTTGCTAATCTGACGTTGTTTGCCGGGCTCTGTGTGCAGCGGGCGCTGGTCAAGCATACCGGTATTGAAATTGGCATTAAGTGGCCGAATGATCTAGTGGCTATGCCGTCAGGACGCAAGATCTGCGGTATCCTTACTGAGACTGTATTGGAAGATATGCAGGTTAGAGCAGTCATTATCGGAATCGGCATAAATGTCAACAACTCGTCTTTTGCCGATGATATTAAGCATATTGCCGGATCGCTGCGTCTCGAGAGCGGACAGATCTATGATCGCGGCAGACTTCTGATTGATATTTTGCATGAGCTGATCGGAAATTTTCATGAGTTTGAGAGCGGGCTTGAAGCCAAACATATAGAACCATCCTGGATGGAAGGTTATAGGCAGGCTTGTGTGACGCTTGGGCGCAGAGTCAGCGTATCTGGCGGCGGTGAAGCAGCGGAGGGCCTTGCATCAGGACTGACGGCTGGTGGTGACTTAACGGTTACGATGGATGATGGCTCAATTAAGACTTGCCATAGCGGCGAGGTCTCAGTGCGCGGACTGGCCGGCTACATTTAGATTTAAATTGCTGTCTTGAAAATATCCGGCTATTCGTCAAGCAAATAATTGCCGGTAGCATAGTACATAATTTTTTCTCTAGTAGCTTCACTTCTGGGGATTTCAGCTGCAATATTGCCGCCATAGAGAACTAATACGCGATCGCACATGCCGACCATCTCATCAATATCAGATGAGATGAACAATATCGAGATGTCACGGCGCAGCATTTCATTAATTATATTGTAGAGATCGACCTTGGACGCTACATCGATGCCTCTCGTCGGCTCATCAAGAATAAGAATGTCCGACCTGGAATAGATCCATTTCGACAGCAGGACCTTCTGCTGATTGCCGCCGCTGAGCTCTTTCACTCTATCGAAGATAGAATTAGTTTTGATAACCAGTTTATTGACATATTTTCTAGTGATAGCGTTTTCCCTATGACGATTTATTACCTGCTTGGATTCATCAAGTACAAAATCCGGCGTTGTAATATTCATCGGCAGGTTCATATCCGAGAACAGTCCCTCAATATATCTATCCTCACAGACATAACCAAGTCCCTTATTGATAGAATCAGCAGGAGATTTAATATGAGTTTCTTTTCCATGTAGATGAAGTTCAATATTGTCTGGTTTGATTGCGCCGAAGATACACTTGGCGATCATGGTTCGGCCGGAACCAACCAGTCCGGTTATGCCAAGGATCTCCCGCTTATGAAGTGTGAAGCCGATATTGTCGAGTACAGTTTTGAATGAGAGTTTATCGACACGCAAAACTTCTTCGCCAGTCTGAACATTCAGCTTAGGGTAGCGCTCACGGAACGAAAGACCACTCATATGGCCTACGATATCATGCGCCTCAAAATTCTCCACCTTATCGGTTACTATGATTCGTCCGTCTCGAAGGATGGTCAGACGATTGCCGATTCGGCGGATCTCATTTACCCGGTGTGACACATAGAGAATAGCGCTGCCCTTTTTCTTAAACTCGCCGATGATGCGAAATAGAAGGTTGACCTCGCGGTCGGTAAGTGTTGCCGTCGGTTCATCAAGAACAAGGATCTTGGCATCAGAAACATATGCTTTTGCTATTTCGATAAGCTGTCTCTCGGCGATGTTCAGCCTACGTACGAGCAATCTGCTGTCAAGGTTGAATCCAAGCTTCTTGAGAAGGATATCAGCGTCACGATAGAGCTTGAGCCAATCAACTGACTTAAGCAGACGACCTCGCAGTGGCAGATGATCGAGATAAATGTTTTCGGCGACTGTAAGATTATTAAAACTGTTGGCATATTGATAAGTAGTAGCGATGCCGAGCTCTTTTGCCCTGGCGGGGTTGCTGATAGTAACCGGCTGTCCGTTTATGAAGATCAAGCCGCTATCCGGTAATAGATTACCGGCAATGACATTTATGAGCGATGATTTGCCCGAGCCGTTTTCACCCATGATCATATGGACTTCACCCGGCAGAATATCAAACTGAATCTGCTTGAGTGAGAAAAACTCGGAAACAGAGGCGCAGACGCCTCTTAACTCAAGAAGAGGTACCTGGCCCTTATTCTCAGAGCTGCGGTTTTCAGTCAGGTTCTCAGTCATCGTTCAATCCTTTTACCGGTCAATAATGTTCTTTGCCACATTTCGTTCAAGATCAGGAGACTTGCACTGCCCTGCTTAGCTTCCTGTCAGTAATATTCTAAGCTTGTCTATACGCGGTGAAAGAAGCATACAGTGTTATGTTCTTCTCAAATAGTGACTTCTTATATTCACCAGGTATTGTTGGATGGGTAATGAGCGCACTGGCCTTCTCGAGACTGCCAAGATTGGAAAAAGATATTTGATTAAATGCCGATGGCGCTACTACGAAGTACTTCTGAGTTGCTATATCCATCATACGCTTAAGTACATCAAGTTGACTGGGGTGTTTAATCGAAAATCCCCGTTTAAGGTGAATGCCGTCAACCTCTATAAAAGCCTTGGAAACATAATATTGTTCGAGCCCTGCAAGTGCCGGCGGACCGATCAAAGAATGTGTAAGCGGGTCGAGGTCGCCGCCCGGCAGAATAATCCTTGCCGATGGGTGGGTCGTGAGTTCTTCAGCTATCCTGATATCAGTAGTAAGTACTACCAGATCCTTCTTGCGATTAAGCTTGCGCGCTATAGCCAGATTAGTAAGACCGGGGCTGAGCAGAAGAGTATCACCATCGTTTATCAGATAGATGGCAACCTCGCTTATTTCCTCGCGGATCTGCCGTTCCGGATCAGTGTCTACATAATTATTGAGTGCGTCGAGATTCTCTTCGCCGTTGATGATGGCGCCGCCATGCGTCCTGGTCAGAAAACCCTCTTCGTCCAGCGCCTCAAGATCGCGTCTTATCGTGACCTCGGAAACGCTCAGCATCCTGCTAATTTCAGATACTGTAGCTTTTTTCTTGTCCAGCATATAAGTTTTTATGATCCGCAATCTCTCAGCAGCAAACATTATACTACCCCGTTTATGAAATTCTTTTGAAATACAGGCTGTCTGAGCATAATTCTATCAGAATATACCGGCAAAAGACGGGTAAACAGAAAAAAATCAAACTAATCATGAAAATATCAAATATGAAAGCTTTCATTTGTGCTAATAGCACAAATCATATAACGTAAAGTTGTGATAAATGCGTGTATTGCCAAAACTGTGAATAGAGTGTAAACTCAAACCAGCGAAACGAAAGCAAACGAAAGACAAAAACGAAACAGTGCGATCGTTTTGACAAGAACAGTTAGTTATATACCAAGGAGGAAAGAACATGAAACGTAAAAGTATTCTGTCTGTGATGATGGCAATGGTACTGGTTGTCGCAATGGTACTCGGTGCCTGCGGCGGTTCAGATGAGCCAGCTTCGACTACCACAACAGCAGCTCCCGCTGAGACCACAACAGCTGCTCCGGACGGTGAAACAACAGCCGCTCCAGACGGTGAAACATTCAAAGTTGGTATCGCTATGCCTACCAAATCGTCAGAGCGTTGGATCGATGACGGTAACAACATGGTCAAGGTTCTTCAGGACCTCGGTTATGAAACCGATCTGCAGTATGCAGAAGACGTTATCGAGAATCAGGTTTCTCAGATTGAGAACATGATCACAACTGGCGTTGACTGTCTGGTTATCGCATCTATCGACGGCGAAGCTCTTGGCCAGGTTCTTAACAAAGCTGGTGAAGAAGGTATCCCCGTTATCGCTTATGACCGTCTAATCCGCGGCAGCGAGTTTGTTGACTACTATGCTACATTCGACAACTTCAAAGTTGGCGTACAGCAGGCAACTACTATTATTGAAGCTCTCAAGCTTGACGCAGGCGAAAAGGGTCCTTTCAATATTGAATTGTTCGCAGGTTCACCTGACGATAACAATGCATACTTCTTCTTCGACGGCGCTATGTCAGTGCTCCAGCCTTATATCGATGACGGCGTTCTGGTAGTCCAGAGTGCTCAGACCGATTTTGAGCAGGTCGCTACACTCCGTTGGGACGGCGCAACAGCTCAGGCTCGTATGGATAACATCCTGACAGCTCATTACAGCGGCGACGTTCAGGTTGACGCAGTTCTCTCACCATATGACGGAATCTCAATCGGTATCATCTCAGCTCTTAAGGGCGCTGGTTACTTCGGTGACGGCGAGAGACCGATCGTATCAGGTCAGGACGCTGAAGTTGGTTCCATGAAGTCTATCATCGCTGGCGATCAGTATTCAACGATCTTCAAGGATACTCGTGAACTTGCTAAGAAAGCAGCAACTATGGTTGACGCAGTTCTTAAGGGATCAGAGCCTGAGATCAATGATACAGAGACATATGACAATGGTGTCAAGGTTGTTCCTTCATACCTGCTCGAACCAGTTCCTGTTACAATCGATAACTATGTAGCAGCTGTTATTGACACAGGCTACTACACAGAAGCAGACCTGCAGTAAAGCAGATTTCCAATTAACCTAAAATTCGCAGGCGGCGGCGATTCGTTTCGCCGCCGCCATTCGAATAAAAAGGAGAGTGACCCATGTCAAACGTATTGCTGGAAATGCGCAGTATTACAAAAACTTTTCCAGGCGTGAAAGCACTCGATCAGGTATCGCTGCAAGTTATTCCTCAGGAGATCCACGCACTCGTCGGTGAAAATGGTGCCGGCAAGTCGACCCTGATGAATGTACTCAGCGGTGTTTATCCGTATGGAACCTATGAAGGCGATATCCTATTTGAAGGTGAAACCTGCAACTTCAAAGATATCAAACATAGTGAAGGTAAGGGCATAGTTATCATCCATCAGGAACTTGCGCTTGTTCCATATTTGTCGATTGCTGAAAACATTTTCCTGGGCAATGAAACAGCAAAAAATGGTGTCATTAACTGGCACACAACTATACAGAAAACATCAGAGCTTCTTAAGAAGGTCGGACTAACAGAAAATCCCAATACACTGGTAAAAGATATTGGTGTGGGTAAACAGCAGCTAGTTGAAATTGCCAAAGCCTTATCTAAGAATGTTAAATTACTGATTCTTGACGAACCGACAGCTGCCTTGAACGAGAATGACAGTCAGAATCTGCTTGATCTGCTGCTTGGACTCAAGAAGCAGGGGATAACATCGATTCTGATCTCACATAAACTGAATGAGGTCGTTCGTGTCGCTAATAGCATCACGATCATACGAGATGGCAAAACCATCGAAACTCTGAAGGTCGGTATCGATGAAATCAATGAGGATCGCATCATCAAGGGTATGGTCGGTCGTGATATGACTCACCGTTATCCGGAAAGAACACCAGATATTGGTGAAGTTATCTTCGAGGTCAAAGATTGGAATGCCTATCACCCGCTTAACGAAGAACGCATGATCAGCAAAAGTGTTAACATCAATGTGCGAAAAGGCGAAATCGTCGGTATAGCCGGTTTGATGGGCGCAGGTCGTACAGAGCTGGCCATGGGAGTTTTTGGTAAGAGCTACGGAAAACGTATTACAGGAACAGTAATCAAAGATGGTAAACAAATCGATACGAGCTCTGTAAGCAAGGCGATCAATAACGGGATAGCTTATCTGTCTGAAGATCGTAAGGCATATGGACTTGTTCTTATCAAGGATATTCGCTTCAACGTTACGTTGGCTAATCTGGGTAAGATATCGAAAAACGGTATTATTGACGACTACAAAGAATCACAGGCGGCAAATGACTTCCGCAATAAATTTGCCATTAAGACACCTAGCATTTTCCAAAAAGCCATTAATCTCAGCGGCGGTAATCAGCAGAAGGTAGTTCTCAGTAAGTGGATCTTCGCTCAACCGGATATCCTGATTCTTGATGAACCTACACGCGGTATCGATGTCGGTGCTAAATATGAGATTTATGGTATTATCAATGAGTTGGCAGCTGCTGGCAAAGGCGTTATATTCATTTCTTCTGAAATGCCTGAGATACTAGGTATGTGCGATCGCATATATGTAATGGACGAGGGTGCCATCTGTGGAGAATTGAAGCAAGCTGAAGCTTCGCAGGAAACTATCATGAAAATGATTCTGAGTAGTCGTGGGAGGGATAATTAATGGATCAGATTCGTAGGTTTGTAAAACAGAACCTGAAACAAAATGCGATGTATGTCGCGCTATTTATCATTATTATATTTTTCCAGATCAGAACAAACGGTGTATTGCTGCAGCCACAGAATGTCAACAATCTGATCCTGCAGAACTCGTATGTTCTAATACTGGCTATGGGTATGGTTTTCGTAATCATATCAGGCTATGTTGACCTTTCGGTAGGTTCAATCGTAGCGATCATCGGTGCGATCGGCGGTTATCTTACGGTAACTAAAAATGTCAGTACCGTGCCCGCAATTTTGATTTTGCTGGTACTTGGTATGGTGATCGGCGCTTTCCATGGTGTGTTCATCGCTTATATGCATATACCGCCATTTATCGTTACGCTTGCCGGTATGCTTATCTTCCGCGGGCTTACCATGGTTATACTCGGTGGTCGAACACTTACGCCTTATCCTAAGCTCTATGAGAACATCTCAAACGGTTTTGTTGGAGATTTTTTGAAAATCGAAGGGCTTAATGGAACGGCAATCGCTGCCACTATAGTTTTGATCTTAATTGCTGTCTTCCGCGTATTTCAGAAGAGAGTTCAACAGAAAAAATATGATCTGGAACCCCCGAAACTAATCTGGGATTTACTCAAGATCGTTGTACTCGCTCTAGTTGTTGGCTTCATAGGTTATTCACTGGCTAAGTACAAAGGTGTTCCTGTTGTACTGCTTCTGATTGGCATGCTATTTGTAATTTATAATTTTGTTGCTTCAAAAACGGTAGTTGGCCGTCGTGTTTACGCGATGGGTGGTAATGAGAAAGCTGCCAGACTGTCAGGTATCAATACAAATCGTATGATGTTTGCTGTCTATACAAATATGGGGCTTATGGCCGCCATAGCTGGTATTGTCTTCTCAGCTAGACTTAATGCCGCAACACCAAAAGCCGGTACTGGCTTCGAGCTTGATGCTATTGCTGCTTGTTTTATCGGTGGTGCTTCAGCATCAGGCGGTGTTGGTACAGTAATGGGTGCTATCATTGGTGCTCTCGTTATGGGTGTTATCAATAATGGTATGTCCATTATGGGTATCGGTATTGACTGGCAGCAGGCTATCAAGGGCTTCGTCCTGCTAGCTGCTGTTGCTTTCGACGTACTAACGAAGGAATCAAACGACTAATAGATATCTTTTTACCGGTCGGATCATACTGCCCATTTGATCCGGCAGACAAAAATCACCGCTTTGCTTCTTAATAAGAGGCAAGGCGGTATTTTTTAGCTACACGAAGCTTATTAGTCTTGTCAGATTTATTTCACTCAATTGCAAGTGGTATGTCAGGCATTATTGATGCAAGAGTACGATTTAGTTTTTGTTTGTACTGATCCATCTCGTTATCAGACATTGCCGGCATGTCGCGGAGACTGTATTTGAGTCCGAGTTCTTCGTACTTATGAAGCCCTAGTCTGTGATAGGGAAGAAGACTTACTTTTTCCATTTTAAGACCTAGCTTATGCTGCTCATAAATCCAGTTAGCAAGTTTACTGATAGCCTCTGAACTGGTGTTCAGGCCTGGAAGAACTACGTGGCGCAGCCATGTTGATGTCTGGCAAATTATTGCTGAATAAATGACGTGATCTCTGCCTGTAGACTCTGTGCCTGTCAGTAATTTATACTCAGCTGAATCAGGTGACTTGATATCTAGCAGCAGCAGATCTGTTTGTGCCAGGATCGCTGTGAGCAAACAGTCATTTTCCAGCTGATGTGGCCAGCCCGAGGTATCAATTGCAGTATTGATTCCGCGCAATTTCAAACCGAAGAGAAGTTCAAGCAAGAAGCAAGGCTGAAAGAGAGGTTCACCGCCGGAGATCGTGACACCGCCGTTCGATGAGGAATAAGCGCTGAAGCGGCTTATTTTCTCGAGTACGCTCTCTGCAGTGCAGAGTTGACCGGCAGTAGTACTCCAGCTATCCGGATTATGGCAGAAGCTACAGCGCAGCGGACAGCCTTGAAGGAATATCACTTGTCTAAGTCCAGGTCCATCACAAGTACTGAGACTCTCAATAGAGTGCAGTCTCCCGAGATGAGCGCCTTCCGGACAGTTATGAGGCCGCTCATTTTTTGTTTGGGTTCAGCCTTTGGTATTCAGCTTATTTTTGTATGGCATGTTCTGCTGATTACCTCCATTTGCTGTTTTCGTGTCAGTCTGTTGAAATGAACCGCATAGCCTGAGACCCTGATTGTGAGATCAGGATATTTTTCCGGCTGTTCCATCGCTTCAATCAACAGTTCGCGACTGAGCACATTAACATTCAGATGATGCCCCCCCTGTTTGAAATACCCGTCGAGAATAGACTGCAGCACAGATGACTGCTGGCTTGCTTCCGTTCCGAGAGTGTAAGGTGTAACGGTCATCGTACAGGATATACCATCGCGACAGCTGTTATAGGATAGCTTGGCAACTGAATTCAAGCTTGCCAGGACGCCGCTGCTGTCGCGACCATGCATTGGATTGGCGCCTGGAGCGAAGGGT
>JAAYFZ010000250.1 GCA_012727965.1 Clostridiaceae bacterium | reverse complement strand
GGGGCGCAAGGGGCAGCCGACTTGGTTACAGCTTCCATATTCACTGTACAGAAGGCATGTTAGAATACAGTAGAGCTGAAGGTATAGGCAAATTGTATTTCCATAGCCAAATGAATCCAGAAAAAGCAAATATGGATACTACATCAAAGACAGAGGTTATCATGGTTGAAGATGACAGTTCCAAGAAAACTCAGTATGAAACACGTCACTTTTTGGAGTGTGTTCTTAACAAGTCAAAACCATTGACAGATGGCCCCTCTAGTTTACAGGGCTTACGGGCAATTTGGCGTATGTATGAAGCTGAAAAGCAAAACAAAATAGCTGATTTGAAAGGTCTGGGTTTGGATGAGGACTGGAAACTAGTTTAACCCTACGCACAAGAAGTCCCTCACCTCTAAGCTACCTTGCTCACTTTAGTATGAGCGAAGGTGAGGGATGAATTGCTGCCCATCAAATGATCACCTAAGCAACCTCTAGATGTATCCAATTATTATTCCTGCTACTGCCTTGTATTTTTCGCCCTCTTTGCATAGTGCAATCCTCAAAATTCTAAAAAGTCTAATTGCTCTTCATCGTCAATATCAATCTCATTATTTGATTCATCATCAGAATCATTTTCATTATCATACTCATCATCGTCATCGAATTCATAAAAGATATCATCTTTTATAGCTGTAATGATTTCCATAATCTCATCATCTGTTAACTTTTCCGTTATTCCAAACTTTCTCTTAGGCTTTCTTCCTCTGCCGATTAATGCTTCTCCCAAAGGTGTCAGATCGTAGGACGCTACACCCAGAAATAATCTGGTTCGAGCCTCCTGGATATCCTCAGCATCGAGTAAATCACCTATTGCATAATCCATAAAAAAATCAATGGCATAAACCGGCTGTATCAGTTGGAGGTAATGTCCAAAAGGAGTCAGAAAAAACATATCATAGCTAACTAGAAGATAGGATATAAAAGCTAATTGCTTCAAATCTTCATCAAACAAATCGCTTTCAAAATCTATATAATCTTCCTCGGAGATTGCAGTTAATAAGTCTTGGTCTATGTTTAATTTCTTTGCGATAGGGTAAAACAGGTCAACAAAATCCGTAGGCTTTCTTAGCATACTTGCAGTCTTATCTACAGAGAAAAAATCTAATTCAGGCAAACCATCTGATATAACCCTGGAAAACTGCTTTACAATGGCATCAATAATGAATTGGAGCTTTTCCTTATTACCCAGAGACAAAAAATCCGTTGTTTCTTTTGTCGTGTGTGTATAAAAATGATCATCGCCTGTCTGAGCTTCTTGTATCAATCCAGCATCTAAGGCTGTCATGGTAATCATATTGAAATAATGCCTATCATCAATCATAACCTTGTTCTTAAGCTTTCCGCACTCCGATAGAGGCAATATCCCGAATTCCCCAATAGTGATGCCTTCTGCTGCAATTTCCAAAAATATCTCCATATCCCTAACAAACCAATGCTTATCTAACTTATAACAGGCCACTTCGTATTCTATCCGTTGTATTTTTTTGCCTTGGTATACCGGCTTCAATACTGGAAACAGTATAATGCCCTTACCGAATTCCTTTTCAATTAAACCATTGATTAGAGAAGCATACGTCATATATGAATCTGGCAAAATTGTGCTATAATAATATCTCCGAAAAAGTGGATGAATGCACTGAGATACGAGCTCCCTTTCCTTATGCATTAAGTTCTCGTAATTTTCCATAAACTGATCAATGAAATCTTCTATAATAGCTTTGGTACTTTTTTGTTCCATAAAGAAATCTATCGCTTTATTACATATATCCATTTTAGTACACCTCGTATTTTTTGTAGAATGATAGCTCTGTTAACAAAGCTATTGAGTAGCTTTATATTATCACCTAATGATTAATGCTTCAATATGCTAATTTGAATCACCAAATGTTTCATACAATAGAGCATCCAGTTTCCCTTCTTTAACAGCAGGCCTAGTATCTACGCACTTAAAGTTTTTCCTGCTGATTTTGTTTTCAGTATTAAAGCTGAAAATATAATTTGTCGCAATATTGTAGATAATTTCGCTTGGTGCAAGGCCATATAGCTGGTTCTCAAGTATATTCTTTAACCGCTGATCATCATCTGGTATCTTCTCTTGCATTACTGGGTTATTGAACAGACGCTTTACCAGTTCTGTGATATATAAGCCAGACTTCATAAAAGGATCTAAAAAGGTTTTGTTAGGATCCTCAAACACATGGGAATCTTCATCTTCCAGCTTTTGAACCATCATCTCTACTACCTGCTTTGGTGTAAATATCTGGTTGGTCTCCTGAGGCGGGATATAATTGAAGATGTCCTCCTCATGAGATTCATCAAAATAATCCGCTAGGCTTTCACGTTTATTCTGAAATTCCTGTATGGCCTCATCAAATACGATTTCATTGAACAATCCGCCTTTGAAATGCTTCTCTTCACCAGTCTTATCATCTGTATATGGTCCACCATCACGCAAGAACCTAAATTGTTCCTCCGTAATTCCAGTCACTTCCCTGAATACATCCTCTGGAGTATAGTCGTCAAAATTACTCAGCTTAGTATCCCTACCCCCATAAGCCATAAGGAAGCTGGGGATTGTCCTTGAAAAACCTCGCAGATGTCCACGAACCTCCTCTTCCTTGGAATCTTTGTTTTTATTTGCCTTGATCTGGGCCTGCTCTTCCACTTGGGCTGTCTTCTGTTCCTCAATAGTTTCCTTTATTGTCTCATTAAGGGTATTAGCAAACTCTGCATGCAACCTATCGAATTCTGCTAGCTGCTTTTTCTCTATCTGCTGCATGGCCATCTCTAGCTTTAGCTCATCATCTTTGAATGAATCCTCTGCTGTCTTTATTTCCTCTTTAGCCTTCTGTTTTAGCTCAAATTGTTTTCTGTAATTATCGTTCTCGACCTTTTTTACCTTGTCGGTCATAACCCCCTTGAGATCTTTCTCAATTTTGCTCGCCTGTGCATTTGTAAGCTCAAAACCAGTCTTGATGGGATCCACGATAATGGGCTTGGCTAAGTCCATAGC
>JAAYFZ010000249.1 GCA_012727965.1 Clostridiaceae bacterium | reverse complement strand
GGTGATACTTTCATAGGCGGGAGAAGAAATGTATTTCAAATAAACACTATGCCTGCTATCTATTTGATGTAGTAAGAGAAGTCTATTAATTGTCTTTAAGGTTTCTGTTAATCCAAGACTATATGAAATGTATTTAAAATTGTATTCGGGTTCTGGATTTTTATCTATTACATTACCACTATCTAGGAGCCGATATATGTAACTATCATCCGTGGGATTCCCAAAGAGAATGTTATATAAGTGGTTGAAATCATTTTTCCACCTTGCCTTTACTTTTAAGCCTTTTTCAGTGTGGTTTGGGAAAATGCCTATTTCAACATCATCTTCAATGCTGCAGCCATAGTCAAGTGCAGCCGAAGGGTAACGCCACTTGTTTGGATCGGAAATCATTAAGTCATGAACTGCGCTTAGTATTATTAGAACTTGAAGCCTTTTGTTTGGCTCTAAATTAATAGGCTTAAACACATCAAAAAATTCGTGGAAGGGAACAAATTTATCATCCATTATTATTTCTTCTTTCAAGATGTAACTGCATTGAGTATTATGGGTGCAATTTCTGCAAATCGAAGATGTTTCTGGTATAATAGTATCATAAAAGCACATAAATAGAAATTAAATAGAATAAAAAAATAATGTTATAATGTATATCAAAAGATGAATTATTTATGAAATAATAAGTAAATTAAGCAAAATATGTAAAGAAAAACCTTTATATATGCCATATATTACGTATATTACATTGAATATATTAAGATTATCGAATGGCATTCAAGAGGTAAGGGGTTCGATCCCCCTCATCTCCACCACTAATTATCGCTGGAACTAAAGGGTTTCGGCGATATTTTTGTTTTTTGAAAAAGCGTGAATTTGAGTGGAATGTATAATCTGTGAATAATGGGAGAGAATCAAGAATTATTAGTGCTATGTGAATGTAATGATATTAATACAAGATAGAGCTAAATGAAGTTCATAATATTAGGCACAGTAATGTCTTTCGAGAAGCTTGACGTAATCCGTAATGATGCTTCTATTCTCCATTAATTCAAACAAAATAGCCATAGCCTTAGCTTATATCAGCTTTTATTAAGAACTCTGTTAATTGCCGATTAAGGCCATCCATTTCATCTAAGCCTTGTTCTTTAACATAAACCATATTAGGAATAACAGTTGTTCCAGAAAAGCCGTTTAGCAACAGTTGATCGTTGATTTTATTATTATTCCCGTATTTTTTTACATTGAAATCTTGATATACTGTCCTACACGGCATAAATCCCAATGAATGGATAATTGCATTTCGAATCGTCTTAATAACTTCAAGTCGTGCTTGAAGTTTCTCCCATTCTTGTACAAGCTGACTATCTTCTCTATATCTAAAATGTGTATCTGCTTTCTTATTAGGAACGAAGCTATTAGAAGAAGTTTTTTCATATGTTCTGCCCAAGTACAGCTTGCCTGGACGAAAAATAAGTCCGTCTTCCGGAATAGTAATTTTCTCGGTATTGAGCGGCTTCTTCATGTCCAGAATTTCGTCGGTATATGTAAGAAGATCGTTATGAAGCCGAAGATTATAGCTGTTTGGATTGATAAGCTTCTCATCATAGGGGTCAATCACTATATTACCAGCCGCAATTTGTTTTTTTATTTCTTATCCTGATAATATCATATATTTTTCGTTGCCTCCTGCTCAGAAAAATTTATATCATACCTCGTTCCATGGCTCATTAGTATCCCGTCCGTCAGACGAATGCGAAGGATACAAGTATACGGGTCTTCTTCGTTGGTATGACCGTTGTAATACCACTCCTTAAAGACCTCTCGTAACTTCGCCATCAATTCTATGTTTTCTTCATCTCTCGGATGACCAATGTTTTCACCGATACCGTGAGCCGTGAACCACTCTCCGCAGACGGCAACTGCCGAGTTTCTCTTGATTTGCTCCATCTTATTCGAAAGCGCATATGTGACGGTATAAAAAGAGCCATCCTCATAATAACTGTTCACAATGCGAACGGCAGGTCGCTTACCATCCAATGTAGCAACTGAAATCAGCGCGTCATGTCCAAAACGCTCGACCATAAGAGATAATGTCTTTGTGTTTTTCTTATTCATATTTCCTCAATCCTTTCGCTGTAGACCATAGTCACAACATCACGACGTATCAGACCATCTACATTTTCGCGGTCAAATGTCGCGTTCACCTCTGCAATATGAGCGGCATATCCGGGGTCGGATGGCAAAGGGTCATGCGAATGTGACGTCATGTATGCAAGCCAGTTTTCCCTCGTATAAAACATAGGGTTGGGGAACTCTCGAATAGTTGGATTTGTGTAAAATACATCAGTTGCTTGCTTGCTGTGCTTGATACTACTGCCGCCAGGAGTATTGTTATATATCGCAATAACAAGACATCCGGGTTTCCCGATACGGCGACACTCTGTTCTGAATACGTCAGGGTCAAACCAATGCAACGCCTGCGCACAGGTTATAACATCAACGCTTTGGTCGGTAAGCGTCGTGGCTTCGGCCGAGCCATCGACAATCTTTGCGTTCGGGTACGGTGCAAGCGTAACGGCAAGCTGTTCGCGCATATCGGCGTTTGGCTCAACCGCAAAAACTGTGTATCCGTGCGCTGCAAGCAACTGCGTGAATTTACCTGTTCCCGCGCCGATGTCGACAAATATCGCACCGGATGGCACTAACGAACATACATAGTCAATCGCCGCGCCAGGGTATCCCGGACGGGCTTTGGCGTATACCTCCGCCTTACCGGTAAATTTTTCTGTGTTCATTATAACTTTTTTCTCCATATACGCCAGAGTAATCGCACCACCGCTCTGTTCCTGCGTTTCGCCCGTGTCCGTATAACCAGCTTTCTCGTAACAGCGGCGGTTGGCGGCCTCGGCAATGGGAAAATCCAGCGTCCAGCGGGATACGTTTGGAAACTCTGCCTCGCAGAGCAGAATGGCGCGGCTGGCTATACTCTTAGATTGCATCTCCGGCAATATATACACCCGCGCAAGATAGCATTCGCCAGGTAGACCATTCCGCTCCCAAGCGGCAATACCACCGACCAAGATGCCATCCGCAAATATCTTAAATACTTTGGCGTTCGGGCGGCCAATCCAACGCAGAATTTCATCCGCGCCGCGCAGATAGGGACTGCCCTCGTCGTGGTAGATGTCATACAGCCGCTTGAAGGCTTTTTGCTGTATGGCGACCAGAGTCTCGGCATCGAAGGGGGTAGCGGGCATCAATTCTATGTTCATTACATCGCTCCTCGTATAATTCTTATATAGCCCAGTCATAACTGTCTTAGCTGGGCTGGTTGAAACTGTAAACGCCCTGATTCATAATGGTCTTGTAAGGCCGATTGAGGACTAGTTCTATCGCTCCTTGTAGGATCAAGTTTGATCACTACTAAAAAAGTCCGTTCCCCTGGCCTTGTGTTTAGCTTCGAACCGCTGGTTGTTTGTCAGTAGCCGGTGCTTCCTTTGGCAGGAGGATATCGTGCAGCAGGCAGCTGACTGGATTCGCATGGCGAGGGTGTCGATGCGCATGTGCCCAGGGCGTTTGCTTTCAACCGACCTTCAGTCTTTTTTGAAGGGAGGTGAAACATATGGAAGGCACAATTTTCATCGGCATTGATGTCAGTCAGCAAAGCAATTCGGTTCACGTTATGGACCAATCTGGCAACAAGCTGTGGCAACGTTCGTTTGAGAATTCTCTTACCGGCAGCCACGAGCTTGTGCAACAACTGTTATAGGCAAGAAAACTAAGGCCAAGTTCACCAGTAGCCTTTTCTATACCTCTGCAAAGCAAATATCTTGCATCGTGATACCATTTGACGGTTCCAAACGGATGTTCAACAATACACATTCGCTTTTTGAGTACAGCAGTATCACTGCGAATGCGAAGCTGAACCTTCTTTTTGGGTAGATCGTTTCTATCAAGTGTATGGTTGAACGGGCTCATTGGCAGATCATGTGGTATATGTTGAAGTTGGAATCTGCTCTCACCATACATCAAAACCGGAATGACTCTTGTGTTTGGTCCAAAGCTGACCGTTTTGTGAGTTTTGCCTGGTGTGCATTTGTTTGGACATTGCCTGCAGGCTTCTTTGCTGGCATAGATAGTGTTTGCGCCACGTTTTTTTACTTGCCTTAAACTCTGTCCCATTGGACATGTAACGATGCCATCATCGCCTAAAACAAAACAGCTAAGCTCGTTCTGATTTTGCACTTCGACTGTTATACCACTGTCCTTGTAGCAATCTGGCAGAACGCCCGCTTTCAGGCAAGTCTGTATATCTTCAGGTTTTGTAGATCGGCGTTGTTCTTCGGTGATTTCGGCCTCTTCATACGGCAAGGTGTGAATACGTTCTTCTTTATCATATTTAGGGATTACGTGTGGGATAATGCCGTTGTTTACACAGTTTTCAATATCACGGCGGCTTTCATAACCTTTGTCAGCCACGATCGTGATTGTCTCAAGTGCTAGATTACCACGTGTTTGATCTGCGACTTGCTGTAATAGTCCTTGATCGGTACAGTTATTAGTCACTTCGTATTCGGCAATTAAGTGGCTGCCATCGTCAACAGCTGTCTGAACATTGTAATAGCAATGAAAACCATCCTTGCTCTGCATAACTCTGGCTTCGGGATCTGTTGTCAGAATCTGTGTCTGACCCGTCTGGTTTAACTGCTCAAGAAAATCTTCATACTTGTTTTTTCGTTCACGCAATTGCACTATACGCTCTTTTAGTTCCGCTTTGCTGAGCTTGTGCTCTTGCGGCTCTGTTTCATCAAGCTGATCCATTTCTTCAAGAAACCTGCTGATGTGTTCTTCGATTCGAACTAATTTCTTAATAAGGGTT
>JAAYFZ010000248.1 GCA_012727965.1 Clostridiaceae bacterium | reverse complement strand
GATAGCTCTTCGATAGAGCTTGCCTGTTCAGTCGAGCCCTGAGATAGAGCACCGCTGGCATTTGAAATCTCGCCGGCGCTGGCTGCTACCTGCTCGGAAGCCTGCAGTATCCTCATCATTGTCTCAAGCAGAGAATCAGACATCCTGTTGATAGACTGTTTGATTTCATCATAGCTGCCATGATATTCGCCGATCATACGTACTGTCAGATCGCCGTCAGCAACCTTCGCCAGAACCTGATTCATTTCGCTGAGCGGAGCGGCCATGGCCTCGAGAGCCTGGTTGAGGTTTTCAACAACCTCGGCATATACACCAGAGAAAGCTGAAGCATCAGCACGGAAATCGAGATCGCCTCTTCTGGCAGCATCTGCCAGTTCGTCAGCGCTGTCGCTCATCGATCTGACAGAATCCATCATGCTGATCATCGCCGGCAGCAACCTATTATTATCATCTGCTGTTTCAGCAGTTTTGAGCAATACCGGATAGAGTGAAAAATCACCGGCAGCAACATTTATACAAACAGATTCTGTCTTGCTGAACATATCACGAACCTGATTGATCTGAACTGCAAGTTTCTTGAAATCACCATTATAGTCTTCGCTCATAGGCACAGTGGCATCACTAACAGCCAGACGGCCTAGAACATGATCAGCCTCCATCAGAGGTTCAGTCACAGCATCAAGTGTGGCATTTACTCCGGCAACTATCTCGCGATAACCGCCTTCAAAAGCCTGAGCGTCTCCTCGTGTTTCGAGATTGCCTGCTGCAGCCTCAACCGTCAGCTGCTTCACGCTATCTGCCATACGGCGAAGATTCACCAGCATAGCCTGCATGCTGAGGGCCAGGATGTCCTTATCAGATCTTGAAGCCACTTCAATATCCAGATTACCCTTGCTGACTTCAAGCGCGGTTTTTGCCATAGCCTGCTGCGAGCCTACAAGCTCCTGCATGGAACGCATCAGTGTACCGATCTCATCCGCTCTGGCTTGAGCTGATACCGGAATCTCCAGCTCGGCATCGCCCATTGCGAGTTTACCGGCTGTATCGGCTGCAAGCTTAACCTGATTGCCGATACGGCGAACAATAATATAACTTACCAGAGACGCGATTATCGCTGCCAGCAGCACTGCTCCCAGAACGATTGCGGTCATCCTCTGCAAATCACGTATCATCTCATCAGCAGGCAAGCCAATAAAAAACATACCAATAATTTCTTCGTTTGGACCAAGAATAGGTTCGTAATAAGTATAGTTAGGGGTACCAACTACATCGGCATGACCTATATATATATCGCCGCCGGTAAGCACATGTGCGGCGACCTCAGCTGAGACCTGTGTGCCAACTGCCCTGACACCATCGAGGTCAAGAACATTTGTCGTAACTCTGGTATCGCCGGCAAAGAGCGTGAAATTTATTCCGGTCGACTCCATAAGATCATCAGGGAAATCAAAAATATCATTCATCTGATAGACGCCCTTGAACAAAACACCATCCCTGACAGCCCAGGCACCTTCATAGCGATTGTTCAACATCTGATTGACCAATGCGGCCTGGCGTTTAAGATTGCCATCTGCCGATCTCTCATTCATACCGGATGCGGCAGCCTGTACTACGAAATACAGTATGCCGGCAAAAGCAATCATGATGACGGCAAAAGCAACGAATATGGTCATTGCGATTGATTTGAACCTGAATTTCTTCATTTTGTGCTCTCCTCTTGCTTATTATGAGTTACAACGATTAGTTTGTTGTTTTCGCATATACTTTACCGTTTATTTACCTATTCCCCTTATCGTTCAAACAAGATAAAACTTTAACTATTCTGACAGTTATTGACACTAAAGTTATTGACACTAAATTATTTGATGAGCGCAGAAACCTGTTTGAAGAGAGGAGTTCCTGCTTCCTGAAGAAGATCAAAAAGGATCGTTTCAGTATTGCTGATAACGGCGCCCATCTGACGCATACTCTCAATCGCGTTTTCCCGATTATCCTGACGACGTGAACTGATAGCGTCAGCTGCCAGGCAAACATCGTAGCCCTCGTTCAGCAGGCAACGTACAGTCTGATAAACACAAACATGTGTTTCCATACCGGCTATAACAACCTGCTTGCGGCCAGATGATATCAGCGCCTGCCTGATCTCATCTGTGCAGGCATTGAAGCTTATCTTCTCTGAAATCACAACATCTGCAGGCAGATGCTGCCTGATCTGCTCGACTGTTCTGCCCAAACCACGAGGATACTGCTCTGTAACCATTACAGGCAGCCCCATCAGAACCGATCCCTGAAGCAGAGCAGCTGTTTGGTCGGCAGTCCTGATTGGATCGGTCATAGCAGGAGCCAACTTCTCCTGAATATCTATAATCAGGAGAATCGCGTCCTCACGTTTAAGAAAAAATTTGCTATCAACCTTATTTATCATGTTTATTTCCTCTTTTCTTGTATAATGTGCGACGAACCAGGGTCAACGTCTGTAAATTTTCATTACTTTTACAACTCGTCCTCTGATGACAGTCAGCACCGTTTAGTTTAACATGAATATACAGGAGTGTGTATCAATGCGAATGAGAAATAGACGTGAGCTTGCCGCTCAGTTTATACGCGAGCTTAAGCTGCGAATATATCCTGATATATCACTGGATACAGGTACCAGGCTAGCAACACAGATACGTGTTGAAGGTCTACTGGCTGCTGTCGTCCTCAATCTGGCGACGGCTTTTACCGCTATGTTTGCAACCAGACTTGGTGCAGATTCCAGTCAGATCGGACTTCTTGCTTCGCTGCCGCAATGGGCCGGGCTAGCTGTTCTGATTCCGGGAACACTGCTGGCAGGACGTTTCCACTTCTCGAGGCGGCCGGTTGAGCTATCGATACTGGCCTCCGGCCTGCTCTATGGTCTGGCGGCGCTGGCGCCTTACATGGGCGGGCTGCGAATTTGGTATCTGGTCGCGATGGTCTCGCTGGCAAATGCGCCGATGTCGCTCTACAATACAACCTGGCAGAATTATTTCTCGGATGTCGTACAACCGCATCAGCGCAACAGCCTCTACACCATGCGCACTTCGATGACTTTTGCCGCTGGTATATTGGTTGTACAGATCACGGGACTTCTGTTGGGACAGGCGATCAGTGATGAAGCGCGTATAAGGCTGTATCAGCTCTGTTATCTTCTGGCCTTCATTTTCTCGATTCTGCAATGGCTGATGCTGCGACAATCACCGAATATTCAAACCGAAGATAATGGCTACGGTTTGCGAGAGCTTGGGCTGGCGCTCAAGGCAATCGTCAAAAATAAGCCTTTTCTCTCTTTTATTGTCATTTCTCTGATTTTTCATATCGGCTGGTTCATGTCATGGCCGCTGTTTTTCCTGCTGCAGGTCGATTATATGCAGGCCAATGAATCCTGGTTGAGCTATGTTATAGTTACCGGTTCGCTGCTGCAGTGGCTGACAGTTGGTCGTTGGAGCCGTTTCATTGAGAGGCGCGGCATACGGCTGGCATTGGTGATCGGTGCTATCGGACTGACAATCAATCCGGCACTAGCTGTTTTGTCGAGTTATTTTCCGATTGGCTGGCGCATGCCGGCGATGCTGGCATTCAATCTGGTCAATGCATCTACCTTCAGTGCTTTTCAACTGTCAATTCTGCAGAATCTGCTTGAGGTCCTGCCAACGCGCTTCAAACAGCTTAATCTTTCGCTTTATACAGCGCTGCTGTTGCTGGCAAATGCCGCTATGCAGTGGTTTGGCGTCAAGCTCTATGTCATGCTTGGGGATACGCATGCTGCAATGACCATTGCTCTGCTTGTATCCACAGGACTCCGGCTTGCCGGCACCTTACTCTTCGCCTGGCGCTGGTATCGTTTGCGTCATGAACCGGATGTAGGCAGAAGAATCTGATCTGTCTGGCTTCTCATTAGACTAACCATATTATTAATTTGGCTTCTAATAACTTCGCTCTTGATTTTCCCGAACGTTTGTTCTATTATGCAGACATAGATGGGAGGTGCAGTTATGAGCAGGAGAGTTTTCGTCCAGGTTACGGCAGATTTCGATACTGCCGGCCGCATCAGACCGCTCTCTATTACCTGGAGCGACGGACGCAGATTTGAAATTGACCGTGTTCTTGATATCAGGCCGGGAGTAGCTAAATCAGGCGGATCAGGTATACGCTATCTCTGCCGCATACTCGGTCATGAGGTTCCCATCTATTACGATGAATGCGGTCAGCGCTGGTGGTGTGACGGTCGTGCCGATCAGGTCGGAGGCTAAGTCAGATATTTGTTGATTAAGTGATTGCGTTCTACTTAGTGATTCATCTTCAAACTGGTCTTTTAACGCTGTTTTTGGCCGAAAAATCGACTGGTTTTGAG
>JAAYFZ010000247.1 GCA_012727965.1 Clostridiaceae bacterium | reverse complement strand
CTGCAGGCCGACAATTATTTCATTATCCTTATCAATATAACCTGGCTGATAATTTAATAACGAACTGACAGTTGTTGTATTAATATCAAGAACGCCGCCTAGAGCAAGCTCTGCCTGTCGCAGCCTTGTGTACTTATCGAGTAGCTTAAGTGTTCTGGGAGTTGCTGCTGCCAGGAAGCTATCATCGCCATTGTATGGTAAATGGTTGTTTTGGATGAAATCCCTGACATCAATAGATTTCTGCCAGTTTCCACCTGAAAAACCCTGCCAGTTATCTGAATGATACATATGCTCGACCTCCTTTTTGCACAAAAAAACCCGGACTGAAAAAAGACAGCCCAGGCGGTCGACTTACATATGACCCCGGTCCCCTGTGGTACTCCACTATCCGCCAGTTCCGAGGTTCGATTCAAGTATAGAGGGGTCATGATAATTTGTCAATTACTCAATATTTTAGACCAAAAGCGTAAAATGACTATGTATAAAATTCTATTCAACTTCAGGCAAAAGAACTGCATTATGGTCTTAAGATTTTCTCTTTCTATACGAAACATATACTAGGGTGACAAATATAAAAATAGCTATGCGTGAAGTTGTCAGTTTATGATGCTCACAAAGCATATGAAAAGGTGGGGCAAAATGCTAAGAAAACTGAAAATCAGACAAATTATTCTCTTCCTCATTGTGTTACCGTTGATAATCGTTATTGTTGGTGTAACCACGCTATCGATTTTGCAGCTGGACCGGGTCACAGGAGACATGCGCAGAGTTCTTTATGATGAGGGACTTGCAGCAACGAGTAGTGTCTTAAACGCTGATCGTGACATGTATCAGGGCCTGAGTGCTATGCAGGAAATGGCAGCACTTGACAGCACAAATCGAACTGTGTCTGAACTTGAAGCCGACATACTTGATAATTTCGATCAAGTTTTGCAGAGGGTCGATGAGGCCGAGGCGATACTGAATAATAATCGTTCTGTATGGGAGAAGTATCGGAACACTACTTCTAACAAAACAGTTTTTGAGAGCTTCGAGCAGGTAAAAGCTGATTTCGGCGGCTGGTATGAGATTGCTGCACAAATGGTCAGAAATAACAGAGTATCTGTCATATATGCAACAACATTTCTTGATGACTTCAATTCAGCCAGGACGGGTATGAATGAAGCAACTGATACTTTGGAAATTGCTATGATTGGCGAGGTAGATGCTATCTCGAACCTGATTAACACTTCAGCTCTGATGATTATTATCGTTGTAGCCGCAAGTTTCATTATTGTTATAGGACTCACACTTATTGTTACTAACAATATTGCCAGGATCGTGCGTCGCGCTTCTAATATGCTTGATGAGCTAAGTGCAGGTCATCTCAGTACTCGTGTCGATATCAAGGACGGGTCACGAGACGAGATGAGTTTAATGATTAAGAAGATGAATGTCTTCGCAGATGATCTACAAAACAATTTTGTTGGTAATCTGCAAAAAATCTCACATGGTGATCTGAATGTAGATATTGATAATACTGACGAACAAGATGAGATCAGTCCGGCTCTCCAGCAGACAGTAGCTTCTCTGAAGCTTCTTATCTCAGAGGCTGATCGGCTTACAGCCGCAGCTTCAGCTGGCGAGCTTACCGCTCGAGGAGATGCCTCCAGGCTTGAAGGAGCCTATGCTACGATCATAGGAGGATTCAACTCAACACTTGATGGTGTTGTCGAGCCTGTTGAAGAAGCCAAACTGGTTTTGGGCAGACTAGCGCTTAACGATCTGACAGTACCGATGTCTGACAAATACGCCGGCATGATGGCCGAGCTTTCAAATGATATCAATCAGGTTCGTGACAATCTAATCGATCTACAGGACGCGATCGTTAAGGCTTCCAGAGGCGATATTCGCCGTCTGCAGGAATTCCGTAAGCGTGGACAGCTATCAGAAAATGATCAGCTGACACCATCAGTGTTTGCTGTTTATAGTGCTATACAGGAAATCATCCGGGCCGCTTATGAGCTTACCAAGGCTGCGACCGGAGGAGATCTTAGCAAACGTGCTGATGTCGATGCCTTTGAAGGCGGCTACAGAAGAATAATTGATGGTTTCAATAAGACGATAGATGCACTAGTTGCACCTATTCAGGACGCCGCTCTGGTCATACAGGCGCTATCCAACGGTGATCTTACTATTGAGATGGAGGGTGAGTACAAGGGAGACAACGCTATTCTCAAAACCTCACTTAATGGTGCTATCGAATCATTCAATCGTCTGCTAAGCAGTATCAGACAGGCATCAGATGAAGTTGCGACTGGTGCCAGAGAAATGTCCAGATCAAGCCAGACCTTATCACAGGGTGCTACTGAACAGGCCAGCTCCGTTGAGCAGGTGACAGCATCCATAGAGCAGCTTGCTGATCAGACAAAACAGAACGCATCAAATGCCGGTGCTGCCAGCCAGCTAAGCGAACAGGCACGTCATAGTGCTGATACAGGCAATACAAGAATGAGCAGCATGCTTGAGGCAATGACAGAGATTAATGATTCTTCCAAGAATATTTCGAAGATAATAAAAGTCATCGATGACATAGCTTTCCAGACCAATATATTGGCGCTCAATGCCGCAGTAGAAGCAGCCAGAGCCGGCCAACATGGCAAAGGCTTCGCAGTTGTTGCTGAGGAAGTTAGAAACCTTGCTGCAAGAAGTGCTGAGGCTGCGAAAGAAACCACTGTACTTATTGAAAAATCAATCGGTCATGTAAATGATGGTACAGATATCGCTGAGAAAACTGCTGAAGCCCTCAATGATATCGTAGACAAGGTTACTAAGACCAATGAACTGATCTTAATGATTGCTGAATCATCGAATGAACAGGCCAGCGGCATTGCTCAGATCAACACTGGTCTGGTGCAGGTATCAAAAGTTGTTCAGATGAATTCCGCTACTTCAGAAGAGAGTGCTGCAGCCAGTGAAGAACTATCAAGTCAGGCAGAACTCCTCAAGGACTTTGTCGGCCAGTTCAATCTGAAAGAAGTAGTTGATGTGAAAGAAGAAACAGCAGAACCGGTAAAAAGCTATAAAACTGATGCTACTCAGGCAGAGGTGAATGAGTCCCGGAAGTCTGATAATAGAAAGGCAGAACCGAAACAGGAAAAGAAGGAGCATAAGAGCACTTCTAAACATAATGATCCGCTGTCTGACACATCGTTTGGAGATTTCTAAAAACGGTTCGGAAAACAGTACAAACAACAGTTGACAAAACGACCCTGGCTGTAATAAAATAAGCCAGGTCACGGGGGTGTAGCTCACCTGGAAGAGCGCTTGAATGGCAT
>JAAYFZ010000246.1 GCA_012727965.1 Clostridiaceae bacterium | reverse complement strand
TGCATGAGAAGAATTCGCGTGAAATGCATCATTCAAAACGTGTCAGTGAGATTAGTGTTCAAATCGCTGAAGAACTCGAACTGGCTCCAGAAACAATCCGCCGTATACAAATAGCCGGTCTGATGCATGATATTGGCAAGATCGGTATTCCTGATAGTGTGCTTAATAAACCGGGAAAACTCACTGAATCGGAATGGCAGGAAATCAAGAAGCATAGTGAAAAGGGTTATAAGATACTAAGCTCAGCTAATGAATTCTCTGAAATAGCGGACTATGTACTACAGCATCATGAACACTGGGACGGAAAGGGCTATCCTCAAGGTCTGGCAGCAGCTGCAATCATGCTTGAAGCTAGAATTATTTCATTGGCAGATGCTTATGACGCTATGACTTCTGATAGGACATATCGCAATGCGCTTCCTGAAGAAACAGCTCTTGCCGAAATCAAACGCTGCAGTGGCAGCCAGTTTGACCCTGCTGTCGCAGATGCTTTTATCAGAAGCTGGGAGAAAAGAAAGAACAGCGTTTCTTTTGGCAATGAAGAAGACAGCTGCGAAAAAATGTATTAAGCAAAACGTGCGAAAAAATTCATTTGCGCTGATGATAATTCAAACTTATCAGAATAATGCCGGAAAATGAAACTGGATTTTTTCATGTTGTGTATGAGATAATGACAACGGGCAAACATTATCATTGTAATTAAATTAGCAATATTTGACATTAAGGATTGGTACAGGTGTAAGGCATGCGGATGAAAAGGTTGAGATTTAGCAGATTTAGCTGGCTATTCTACCTTATTCCGCTTGTGCTGATAGCTACTGTCCTTCTTCTCTCTGCTTTTTTTATCAGGCTTTCGATAGAGAAGTATTTGGTGTCTCAAATTTCTGAGCATGCCGAGCATATTTCTGTCAACTACATGAATCGTTTGGCTAACAGTGTTGAAGCTTCTGATATTATCAACAGTTTAATCGATCAAAAATTGCTGGTTGCTGGAAGAGCTTTAGCTGGAGAGCATACAGCATCACATGATGAAGACTTGGCAGAACTTGCAAAAAAGTATGAGATCGATGTTATTTATATATACAATGGTTATGGTGAGGTTCGGCAGAGCATAGACGGTGATTTCATTGGGTGGAAGGCACCAATCGGACATCCTGTTCATGATTTTATGCTAAGTAAAGACCCATTCATGGTTGAAAATATCAGACAAGATACTGAATCGAAGAGATATTATAAGTATGCCTATGCCAAAGCAGATGACGGCTGCTTCATCCAGTTGGGTATGGCTGCTGACCGTGTTCATGCTATTACTGAGAAATTTACCATGGACTACTATATAGATGCTCTAGAAATCGAAGGAGAAGCTCAGAATGTATTCTTCGTTGATCCTGATGGGGTTCTGGCTGTAGCCAGTAAAGATTCTTATCAGGCACTTGCTCTTACAAGTGAAGAAATCTCAGCTGTACGCAGTCAGATACCCCTTAACCGACGCCTAAGCTATGGCGGCAATGAGTATTACAGATCTCTGGTTCCAGTTATCGTAAGTGACAGATATTCAGGTTCGCTTATAATCGATAGCGATATGGCAGAACATAATAGCATTATCAGAATTGTATATATAGCGATATTCAGTATCGCGCTTGTCATATTTGTTGTACTTTCAGCTTTTGCCGTTTCAGTAGTCACACGTAATCGTCGATTGATTCGTTATGCCTATTATGATGCGCTGACTGGGCTGCCTAATCTGCATTATCTTCAGGAGTTTCCGCATATTCTTGCTTCGATAAAAGCAGGGAAGGGTGCTATCCTGATGCTGGATATCGTCAATTTCCGCAAATTGAACATGCTTGTTGGTCGTGATATTGGTGACGCAGTTCTAAAACAGCTCGCAAATCGTCTGCGCAGTCTGCTGCCGGATAAGGATTCCTTGTTTAGACTCTCAGATGATAGATTCATAATATGTCGTCGATCTTACCGGGATGATGCCGAGCTTCATGAATTATGCGAGAGTCTGGAAAAAGTAAGCAATGTATCTTATTCGTCGATTTCAAAAGTGAAACCGGAGTTAAATTCAGAGTCAGATGAGGTAATAGCTGTTAATATAGGTGTCCTGAAAATAACAGATGACTACAGTGACATCGCAACTGCGATCAAAGATCTTGAGATACTGATTGATTATATGAAATCTCAGTCATCCTTATCCTATGGCTTCTTCAACCAGGATATGAGAAGCAGCCTCAAAGAATCTGAGCAGATCAAGAAGGTATTGAAAGATGTTTTCACCACAGGCAATAATTCGGATGATTCTGAGTTTAACTTGGTTTTCCAACCTCAGTTCAATCTGCTTACCGGGAAAACTGACCGCTATGAAGTTTTATCCAGACTGAATATCAGAGATGTTGGTTATATTCCACCGCCGCGCTTCATTGAACTTGCTGAGAAGAATCAGCTAATTATTGATCTTGGCCGCTATGTGTTGACCAAGTCTTGTGAATTTCTAGTTGAACTTGAAGAAAATGGCTTCCCAGGACAAGTCATAGCTGTAAATGTATCTGCTATTGAACTTTTCCAGGATAGCTTCGCAGCTAGTATGCTTCGGACTATCAGGCGTTTTGGACTCAAACCTGAACAGATAGAAATTGAAATAACAGAGACTAACCTTATAAGTAATTATTCAATGATTTTTGATGAGCTCAAGCGTCTGAATAGTCATGGGATCAAGATAGCAATCGACGATTTCGGGACAGGCTATTCATCTCTGTCTCGTCTAGGTACTTTGCCCGTGACTTGCATCAAGATAGACAAGTTTTTCATCGATGGCTTGACAATTAACTCTCTTAGCGAATTAATGGTGGAAGCAATTATTAATATCGCCCACAAGATCAATATCAGCGTAGTCGCGGAAGGTGTTGAAACATTAGCGCAGAGAGATGCCCTTCTCAAATTGGGCTGCGACTATATTCAGGGCTATTTTTATAGTATGCCTGTTGCGGGTCATGAGATCATCAGACGACTTCAGGATAAACAAGAGGAGGATGCGTAAATGAAAAAAGTCATCGTAGTAGGAGCTGGTGTTGCGGGTTTATC
>JAAYFZ010000024.1 GCA_012727965.1 Clostridiaceae bacterium | reverse complement strand
CTGCCTGACCAGGCAGAGAATGCTTAGTTTGCGCTCTATTGGCAGATTTCACAAAACAAAAAACTGGAGTAAAATGAATAAGGATGAATTGATTAACAGTCTGAAGTCTGACATAATAAACTCAGTAGCCGAGTTTATTCATCTAGATGAAAAAAATGAAGTTTCTGACTTACAGTTGCTGGCATATTTGCTGGCTAATCATAAAACAGAATTGCCTTTTGAGACGGAATCGTATCAAGCGTGCTTCAAAACCAATTGTAATATCGGTAAAATGATAGACAAGCTTAAAAGAAGAGGAATGATATTTGAACTAGTTGATCTTGATCGAAATCAGCTGCCGGCAGCTATCCGGAAAAACCCTGATGACTTCTATCCTGTGCTTGTTATGCCAATAGAAATCAAGAGAGAGTGTCAAAGGGTAATCAACTTAGATGGAGCAGAGAGCGCATATAAAAGCAGAATTTGCATTTAGAATTAAGAACAAGATCTGGAGGTTTTGGATATGAGAATTAGTAATTATGGCAACAGACCCATTGTACCGGATAAGCTTGCTCAGAAACCTGCTGATCGGCGTGAGAGAACTGAACAGAGTGACAGAACTCAGGCTGGTGAAGGCTTCTTGCCCGTTAAGAGCCATCCGATCGGTGATGAGATCAGACATTATTATGTTGATAATTCTGGTGAGATGCCTGAGCGCGTTCATTTCGAAGTAAATGATGCCAGAGAGCCTCTGCCATTTGAGAGAGTTAAATTGTTGTTGGCGGAAATTGAGCAATCACTGCTCAATGGTGATGAAGCGCTCAAGGCACAGAGAGCCGCGCCACCTGAAACCGTACTTAGATTGCTTGAATGAAGAAGTAAAATACTCGGAGGTGCATATGACAGAATATGAAACAAGTTTCCTGACCGCTCTCGATAAATTCGACAAGGAGCGGTCTGTTAGTATCTGTTTGGATTTGCTCGAACAGAAAACTATCAGTATCGATCAGCTATACCTCGATGTGCTTACTCCGGCTCTCAATCGTCTGGTCTTCCCGGAAGAACAGCAAGATGACATGATTTGGAGAGAGCATCTGCAATCTGCAATTATTCGCTCGATTGTTGAATCTGCTTATCCCTATGTGTTGTCAGAGCGCAAGGCACGCGGTATTAGCAAGGATAAGAGTGTGGTTGTCTTCTGCCCTGAGGAAGAACAGCATGAGCTTGGCGCTCGCATGGCTGCGGATTTCTTCACAATAGCAGGCTACCAGACAAATTATCTTGGAGCCAGGACCCCGATCAAAACACTGCTAAATGGACTTGGGTCCCTCAAGCCAGATATTGTTGTTATTAGTGTGACTAATTCATTTAATTTGTTTGCTGCCAAACGTACAGTTGAGCAGATCCGAAATCATATGGAGAAATCACTTAAGATATATGCCGGCGGCAATGCCTGCAGCGACCCTGCATCAACCTGCCAACAGCTGGGAATAGACGGAGTGATCACTGATCTTCGCATAATACTTGACGGCGACTTGGAGGAAGCAAAATGAATCAATTATCTTTTCGAATAGCCTGGCGCTTCCTCAAATCAAGCAAAGGCCAGACACTGCTTATTCTGCTAGGAATTACGATTGGTGTTTCAGTTCAGATATTTATTGGTTCTCTTATAGACGGGCTGCAGAAATCACTAGTGGATAATACAATTGGAAGATCATCTCATATTACAGTGGAACCCCTCGGCCGCGAAGCTGATTTCGAACGTAATGAGGATCTCATTGTTAAGCTGCAGGATGATGGCAGAGCCGCAAAAATTGCGGAGTCTTACAGCAACTCCGGATTCATGGTCCATGATGACGATACCTGGCCTCTAGTTATGAGAGGTTTCGAAATTGAAGATGCCGATATGATATACAGATTCTCAGAATCACTGACAGAAGGCGCTCTGCCGCAAAATCAGTATGAGGTCATGATTGGCGCGACACTAGCTGATGAAGCTTTGCTCGATATTGGTGATACTTTTCTGGCAATTAATCCTGAAGGTAATAGTCAGGAGTTCAAGATTTCCGGAATTTTTGATTTACAGGTGGCTTCGATCAATCAGACATGGGCAATCATGCAGATCGAGGACGCTCAGGTGCTGTTCTCAGCTGAGGACAGAGTATCAGCTATCGAGATTCAGATTGAAGATGTTTTCGCAGCTGATACGATCGCAGCTGAGTGGAAAACATTAATTGGTGAAGAACTTCAAATAACAAACTGGAAGGATCAGAATGCTTCGCTTCTGAGTGGTCTCTCGGGACAATCTGCTTCAAGCTACATGATTCAGGTTTTCGTTCTGTTGGCTGTTTTGCTAGGTATAAGTTCTGTTCTTGCGATTTCTGTGGTTCAGAAATCACGTCAGCTGGGCATACTGAAAGCAATGGGAATCAAAGATCGTGCAGCCAGCTGGATATTTCTGGCACAAGGCTTAATTCTAGGTATTATCGGTTCGATTTTGGGCACTGGACTTGGTCTGCTTCTTAATTGGTCTTTTTCCATCTTCGTCAAGAATCCTGACGGAACACCTCTTGTTCCTTTCTATTTTGATCCAGTGTTTGTAGTTTTATCTATGGTGATCGCAATAATTGCTGCAACACTGGCAGCGTTTATTCCAGCACGCAAATCATCTAAGCTTAATCCAATCGAGGTAATCAAAAATGGCTGATCTACTTAAACTTAATAAGATAAATAAAATATATGGCGAGAAGATCAAGACTCAGGTTTTATTCGATATTGATCTCAGCTTCGAGGCCCAGTCTTTTAACGCTATTATTGGCGAGTCCGGCAGTGGTAAATCGACTCTTATGAATATCATAGGAACACTTGATAAACCTACTAGCGGTGAGGTTCTGATAGATGGTATAAGTACATCCAGTATGAAAAAAGAGCAGCTGGCCGAACTTAGAAATCAGACAATCGGGTTTATCTTTCAATTCCATTATCTGCTGCCCGAATTTACAGTTCTGGAAAATGTTCTGATGCCGGCTCTGATCAAAAACGGTCGAGTCGGTGAAGCTGAGCGCAAAAGAGCTCTTGAGCTTATTGATTTGGTCGGTCTGACTCGGGTTAAGAATAATCTGGCAACTGATCTATCCGGTGGACAACAGCAGAGAACTGCTATTGCCAGAAGCCTGATTAATGAGCCCAAGATCATACTTGGAGATGAACCTACAGGCAATCTGGATTCACAGACAACTGAATCCATCTATGCACTTCTCAGAGAAATCAATCATGATATCAAGTCTACTTTTATCATCATAACTCATGATCAGAGAATTGCTGAGAAGGCCGACCGCATACTTGAAATCAAGGACGGCCGCATCAACATGGATGTTACCAAGTGATAATTAATTTGGAGGTGCTGACATGAGTAGAAGTTTTAGATCAAGGCTTACAGGAGTATTTGGATATCCTGTTGATGAAAATCCTTCGATTGTAATGGAGGAAGCGGCTTTTGCTGCTGCAGGCATAGATTGGCGTTATCTGACACTCCTGGTCAAACCGGAGGATCTTCCGGCTGCAGTAGAGGGCATGAGAGCGATGAATTTTGACGGAGTCAATTTAACGATTCCACATAAAACAGCAATAATTCCGCTCCTTGACGATATAACAGATAGTGCCAGACTGATTGGTGCTGTGAATACTGTCTATCGTGAGGGTGATAAGCTGATCGGTACAAACACTGACGGCAAAGGTTTTGTTGAAGGACTAAATCAGAGAGGTATCAAGCTTAAGAATCAGCACCTTGTTATTCTAGGAGCCGGGGGTGCTGCCAGAGCTATCGCTGTTGAGAGCGCTTTGGCAGGATGCTCTTCAATCACAATAATCAACCGTAATCGCGTAAGGGGAGAATCTCTGAGAGATCTAATCAATCAGAAAACAGAAGCGCAGTCTGATTATGTTGAATGGGTACCGGGCGTCAGAATTCCAGCTTGTGACTTTTTAATCAACGCGACGAATGTAGGTCTTTTTCCTGATGAATCTTGTCCGGATATCAG
>JAAYFZ010000245.1 GCA_012727965.1 Clostridiaceae bacterium | reverse complement strand
TACGAAGAGTATACCTTGCAGGTTGAACCATTCGGGCTCGACGAATCGTGGCTCGATGTCACAGGCAGCCCACGCGGCAGCGGACCGCAGATCGCCGAACAGCTGCGGCAGCGCATCAAGCAGGAACTGGGACTGACTGTCTCGGTAGGTGTTTCCTATAATAAGATCTTTGCCAAGCTGGGCAGCGACATGAAAAAACCGGACGCGGTCACTGTAATCACAAGGGACAACTTCCGCAGTCTGGTCTGGCCGCTGCCGGCCGCCGAGCTGCTCTATGTCGGCCGATCAACACGTCAGAAGCTCCGGCGAATCAATATAACAAGCATCGGCGATCTGGCCGGCTGCGATCCCGACTATCTTCAGAGATATCTCGGCAAATGGGGTCTGATGCTCTGGCAATTTGCCAACGGCCTTGAAGATCAGCCAGTCAGAGAGGTCGGCCAGAAGGATCTGATCAAGTCTATCGGCAACAGCACAACGACACCGCGAGACCTGAACAATGTCCAGGATATCAAGCTGACACTTTATGTGCTTTCAGAGAGTGTAGCCGCCAGACTGCGTGACCACGGACTCAAATGCTGTACCGTCCAGATCAGCGTAAGAGACAATGCTCTTTTTTCTTTTGAACGGCAGAAGAAGCTTGCACATCCAACCAGCCTCTCCAATGAGATCGGCGGCGCCGCACTTGAACTTTTCATTGCCAATTACGGCTGGGACAGGCCGGTCAGAAGCATTGGCGTAAGGGGGACAGACCTGATGACAACGGATGAGGAGAGGCAGCTTGCCTTCCTGCCCGATATCGCTGACGATCCCAGACGGGACAGATTGGAACGCACGATCGATGATATACGATCACGGTACGGCTGGTTTTCTGTTTGCAAGGCCATGATGCTATCAGACAGAGAACTTACTGATCTCAACCCCAGGCAGGATCATGTTATTCATCCGGTATCTTATTTCGGCTAAATTAAACCACCAAGCCCCAGACAGGCAGAGGGCAGAAACAAAAGCTTTTCAAACTTTACAGCTTATTTATGGATAATGGCAACAGTTTCTATAATAATGTAAAATGAATATCTTGATAGGCAAAGCAATTGCAGACAACTTGACCGGCGATCATGACACCACAGGTCGCCAGCAAAATGAAGGAGGATACCGGCTCTGTAAATACAGAACATAGTCGGGGGAATGACATGAAAAAACTACTTAAGAAAGCAAATAGAGGCATTCTGCTTACTGTTTTTGTTCTGATAGCGGTTTCGATCTATCTGATCACATCAGCATTCATACAGGCAGCCGAGAAGCCGCAGATAGAAGAAATCTGCCGCAGTTATACAGCAGCTGAGATCAGCTATTTTATGCTGCCGGAACCATGGCGCACCGGAGAAGAGCCGATGCCCCAGGACGAAATTGATAAGTATAAGGACAAAATGCAAAGTGAGATCGAACCTTGGTATATAGGTAATCAACGGATACGCGATCTGGCACTGAACCGACTAGACAGCGAAATAGAAATTCAGGCAGAAAATGTCTCGAGAGTCCTTGAATGCACCAAGGAAATATCTCGTTTTGAGTCCTTCAGCTTCAGCGGCAATGAAGTAACGGTCGTTTTCAAGAGCCGGACCGCCATCGAGAGATCCAAATCAGAATATGAAGAAGGCGGACGAATTGTTGAAGAAACAAGCGATACGATCATGCTGCAGAAGGAAGACGGAGAGTGGAAGCTTGTCTACGCTTCATTATGGCTGCCATCTCAGAACTACGGCTCATACGCATATGCCGATACGGTCAAATGGTGAAAGGGGATAAAATGGAATCAGTACTGAAGATCGAACGGCTCAGCAAATCCTTTGGCCGCAAGAAAATTATAGATGATATCAGCTTCGAGGTCAGAGCAGGCGAAGTTTTTGGTTTCCTCGGCCCAAATGGAGCCGGCAAGACCACAACCTTGAAAATGGTCATGGGCTTCCTTGCAGTTGATAGTGGAACGATCTCAATATCAGGCTGTAACCTGAGAGATGACTATGAGCATGCTATGTCGCAGCTCGGCGGCATAGTTGAGAATCCTGAACTTTATCAGGACCTCAGCGGCAGAGTTAATCTTGAGATGTATGCCAGACTTCATGATGGAGTCAGCAAGGAACGTGTCCAGGAAGTCGCTACACTAGTGGGCATGGAAACACGCCTGAACGAGAAAATTAAGAAATACTCTCTTGGCATGAAACAGCGCATCGGCTTGGCGCAGGCTCTTTTGCATAAACCCAAACTCTTAATACTTGACGAACCAACAAACGGACTTGACCCGGCCGGCATACGTGAACTACGTGATATTCTTAAGAAGCTGGCACATGAGGAAAATGTAGCCGTTCTCGTTTCCAGCCATCTACTGAGCGAAATGCAGTTAATGTGCGATCGTGTCGGCATTATTCACAAGGGCAAGCTTCTGGGCGTTAAGCCAATCGGCGAGCTCACAGGCGCAGGCGCAGCCGGCGCTGTTTATCGTTTCATCACTTCCCAGGCAGAGGAAGCGATAGAAGTTCTCAAGCCAGTCTATGAAGAGAATATCAAAATGATCGATCAAGGTTTCCTTGAATTGACACTTGAGACCGAGAAGGTTCCTGCTGTCATCAGGCTGTTGGCAATCAAGGGAATCAATCTTTACGGAGTAAATAGACAGGACTCCTCTCTCGAGGATGCTTTCCTTCAAGTTACTGGAGGAGGACTGAAAATTGACTAAGATAAGAGCTTTGTACATAAACGAAATGATTAAGATCTCCAAGAAGATCAGCATTCTGGTCATGGCCGCCATCATGATCTTCGGCACTATCGGTTTCGGAGCATTGATGAAGCTCCAGGAAAATTTGATGGAACAAGATTATTATCACGGTGACGATCAGGAATGGATGCAGGAAGAAATGAAGCGCACCATCAACGATCTTGAGGACGAAATAGAGAATCTACAGGCCAGGCTTGAAGATATCGATAAGGAAGCTGATCCTGCAGCTTATGAAGAAACGCTGGAGATGATAGCTTCTAATCAGGACCATTTGGAAATAAACGAAATGGCTCTCGATCAGGGCATCATGCTGATGTTCAGCGACAATTACTTGACTGATACGCTGTATAAAACTACTGCGATCAAAGAACAGATTCGTCAGCTGGAGAGGCAGGACGGCGACGAAAGCAAGGCAGAGGCCACTCGCCTACAGGACCTGTTGGAAAAATACCAGCAGCTGATCGTAGACAAAAATTTCAGCACCTTCATAGAATTAGAGAAGGAAGCCGCGGCCGCTGATCCCTTTATGAGCGACAGTGATAAGAAGATCGAGTCAGAGCGTCTGGATCTTTGGTACAAGATCGATCCAACCGGCGGTGTTGAAAACAGCAATAACTCATATGTGATCCAAGAGACATTGAG
>JAAYFZ010000244.1 GCA_012727965.1 Clostridiaceae bacterium | reverse complement strand
CGATTCATGAAATCGTGCTCAATAACACCCTCCGGACTATTGAAACTAGCCTTATATGTATCCTGATGCAAAAATGGCGTCTGCCAATCAGATTTGAAATAGACCGTATTGATCAGGTACATAACTGTCGATGGATCGATCTGCTCAATGATATCTTCGATCAGACCGTTTGTATTGTACTCGACCCAGTTATTGATGATATCCTTCGAATCTTCGTTTGAGAAATCCAGCATTCTAGCGCCGGCACCATAATAATCAGCATTAGTCTGTAAAAAATCCCTATCAGCATCGAAGCCATCGCGGAACCAGATCGAATTGGCAATCGATATATTCGTCTTCTCAGTACCAGCAGCCTCCAGATTATTGATCCAGACACGACTAAACTCATTAATCTCAGCCGGTGTAAGACCAGCCTCGGCCAGCACAGCTATCATCTCATCTCGAGTCTCATTATCCGCACCATTCAAAGTCATCGCCAAAGCCAGAAAAACCGATGCAGGCGATACCATCACATTATAATCATTATCGATCGAGCTCATCAGCAGATCAGCAGAATAGCGCTGAACAGCCGCGGCTATCCCGGGGTCGACCGGATTCAAAACACCGTCCCAGGCCGCTGGAACAATCGACGCCATCAAATCGCCTTTTGCCGGTGGCTCAGAAACAGGCTCAGATGAGCTGCCTGAATCGGTAGGATCAGTCGAAGCTGATGGATCGGTTTTGTCCGTTATATCAGTCGGATTTTTATCGTCCGGTGCACCGCTGCCAGCCGTCTCACGCACTAGCCCCGCACAGCCGACAATAGCTAACGCAGTCGAAATCAAAATGGCCACCAGACCACTAAGTCTGATATTTCTATTACGTCTAATTTCAAGTATCCTTCTCATGCCAGCTCACCTCTTTCATGAGCTTAGACGAACCTTGGCGAAGAAATGTTCCATTTACACATCTATAATAGATCAGCATCAGATCAGCGATGTGCTGAAATAGCGCTCGATTCTATCAGGCAGAATAGTCGCGATATTTAAGTCACGACCCAGTCGATCAGCAATATGGATACTTGCCCAAACATTAGCCCCGGCAGACGTACCCGCCAAAACACCCTGTTCCCTGGCAAGCGCACGAGCTGTAATCATCGCATCATCATCCGTCACCTCGATAACCTCATCGATCAGATCGACATCAAGAACTGCCGGAATAAACCCATCGCCAATGCCCTGAATACGATGAAGACCAGGCTCATGACCCAGAAGCGCAGACACATTCTTAGGCTCAACAGCCACGATCTTCACGGCCGGATTCTGCTCCTTAAGATATTTGCCAATACCCTGAAGAGTCCCGCCGCTGCCAAGACCTGACACAAACACATCTATCTTGCCATCAAGCTGATTCCAGAGCTCAACCGCAGTAGTTTTATAATGAATACTCGGATTATCCTCGTTCTCAAACTGTTGAGGTACAAAAACATTCGGATCATCTGCCTTCCTTCTGCAGACTTCATCGACTGAACCGCCAATACTATCCTCCGCTTTTGTCAAAACCAGCTCAGCACCCAAAGCACGAATGATCTTCTTGCGCTCTTCACTCATATTCTCAGGCATAACGATCACGACCCGATAACCCTTCTGCACACCAGCCAGCGCGATGCCGATCCCGGTATTTCCTGAAGTACACTCCATAATCGTCATACCAGGCCTAAGCACGCCACGCGCCTCCGCCTGATCGATCATATTCTTCGCGACCCTATCTTTGATACTCCCACCTGGATTAAGATACTCTGCTTTTGCAAAAATATTCAGCCCTGTCATCTTCTTCAGACTGATCACAGGTGTATTGCCAATAATATCAAGAACACTTTCATAGTACATTTTGCTCGCCCCGCTAACATCATTTGTCAAACCCGCCTCGCTCATTCGCCGCCCGGTCGCCTGTCATGTTGGCAAAATCGGCGGCACCGGCTGGCAGGCCAATATTCATTTTACTGCTGACTGCTAATAGGCGCAATAGCTTGTCGAGTTAGCGAATGGGCTATGGCGACGGTGCCGGGGAGGCCACGTTAGGAGCCAGGGAGTGCCACCTTAACTGCGGTTGAGGTGTCGGGCAGTGCCAGGTTAGCTACCGGTTAAATGCGGTTGGTGCCGGGGAGTCCGCGGTTATCACCACCTTGTGCCACTTTAAATATCCTGGCAAAAGGCGAGCAAACGCAGTGATGCCAGACCTTTGGAGCGGTTGGATGAGCGGATTTAACCGGCACTTGCGTGCCGGTTAAAATATTATTGACAACGGCTACGATCGCCTGATCGCAGCCGTTTCCGCTGTTTTTAAGTTAAATCCAACCTGGCACTTTCGTGACAGGTTGACCGCGTTTGGAGCCAGGCAGTGCCACTTTAACTGCGGTTGGTGTCACCCAGCGCCACCTTGACTACCGGTTACACAGCGGTTGGGGCCAGGGAGTGCCGCGCTGGCTGTTGCTGGCTGTTATCGATGCAAACTCTGTCCGCGCGATCAATCGCCTTCCGGGAGGGTATGTTCTTCGATGATGCGGAGTTCTTGTTGTGTGAAGCTCATGTCGGCGATCGTGACGAGATTTTCGCGGATTTGGTCGGGTCGGGAGGCGCCGATTAGGACGCTGGTGACTTCGAGATCGCGCAGGACCCAGGCGAGGGCCATTTTGGCGAGTGATTGGCCGCGCTGCATGGCAAGATTATTGAGTGCTTGCAGTCGGCTTAACAGGTCATCAGTGAGATGCTCTTCGCGCAGGAAGCGGCCGTCTCTTCTGATGCGGCTGTCTTCGGGAATGCCGTTTAGGTATTTGTCTGTGAGCAGTCCTTGAGCGAGTGGGCTGAAAGCGATGATACCGATGCCGTGTTCCGGGGTATGCTCTTTTAGCCCGTCCTGTTCAATTGTGCGGTCGAGGATCGAGTAGCGACGCTGATTGATCAGGAGGGGGCAGCCAAGTTCTTTGAGAATTTTGGTGGCCTGGGTGGTCTGTTCATTGTTGTAATTGGATATGCCAATATAGAGGGCTTTGCCGCTTTTAACGATGTCGGCGAGCGCCTGCATTGTTTCTTCGAGCGGTGTATTTTCGTCTGGTCGGTGGTGGTAGAAGATATCGACATAGTCGAGGGCGAGGCGCTTGAGACTTTGGTCGAGGCTGGAGATCAGGTGTTTGCGGCTGCCCCAGCTGCCATAAGGGCCATCCCACATATCATAGCCGGCTTTTGTACTTATAATTAATTCATCACGATGTGCTGCCAGATCTACTGCCATGATTTTACCGAAATTCTCTTCTGCGCTGCCGGGGACAGGACCATAATTATTGGCCAGATCGAAATGTGTAATTCCTTCGTCGAAGGCTGCAAAACACATTTCCTTCATATTGTTGAAATCGTCATTGGTGCCGAAATTATGCCACATTCCGAGTGAGACAAGCGGCAGATGAAGTCCGCTGTTACCGCATTTTCTGTATTCCATGTTTTCATATCTGTCCTTATTCGCTTGATACATAATTTCTCCTTATAGTCTTAGTCTTTGGAACATGATGTCCTTTACCAAATTTATCTAAACACTTGGACCCTGATGACTTTTGCCAGTTTATCTTAGCATTCAACCCTCGATGACTTTTACCAGAATTGAACGCTGTCGCGGTCCGTCAAATTCGCAGAAATAAATATCCTGCCAGGTTCCGAGCATTAGCTTGCCATCTTCAATCAGGACGGTGCAGGTCGCACCCATTGCGGAGGCTTTGAGGTGGGCGGTCGAGTTCCCTTCATAATGGCAAAAGCCGCGTTGTTCGGGGTAGGCGTGGTCAAGTCCCAACAGTATATCATGGACGACGTCGGGGTCGGCGTTTTCGTTGATTGTTACGCCGGCGGTCGTGTGCGGCACAAAAATATATGCTATTCCGGATTCAATACCGGATGCCGTGACAGCCGAACTGACTTGGCTGGTGATGTCGATCAGGCAATTTTTACTGCTCGTACGAAGTGTAAATTTTTCTGTCATTATATACCTCTCTCGCTTTATGAAGATGATCTATTCTTCTCTGGCTTTTCCTTTGTAGGGGAAGATGAATTTGTTGATAAGAGTGGCCAGGCCGATGCCGATTATTGTGTCGAGGATGCGCATGGCAACATAATTTATCGCGTTGCCGGTGTTGTCGCCGACCTCAAGTGCGATAATCAGATAGACAACACAGCAGATGATGACTGAGTCGTATTTCTTCAGCCAGACGCAAGTGCTGATGCAAAGAGTCATCAGGACTGGTATCACGAGCACGAACAGGTAGTCATTGTAATGTGGAATGATGGTTGAAACCATAATCAGAATATAGCCAAAAAGACCACCGATCATGGTGCCAATGAATCTGTTTATGCCGGTCTCGATCGTCTTGCCCGGAGTCGGCTGCATGCAGACGATCGCGGCGAT
>JAAYFZ010000243.1 GCA_012727965.1 Clostridiaceae bacterium | reverse complement strand
GCTTCCAACTCGGATGCCATGTCCTGGCTGCAACAGCAGAGCGGGCAGAGTATCGCAGCTGTCGATTCAGACAATAACAATGACGGAAGAGTAATAATACCCAGCGGTGATTTAACACTGGATCAGCTGACGGCTATGCTAAATACAATTCCAACAGATCTGACTTTTATCGACAGTGACAATATTGTCAGGTATTATTCTGAAGGTAAACATCAGGTTTTTACGAGGACAAGAACCATAATTGGCAGAGACGTATTTCTCTGTCATCCACCTCAGCTGATACCTAAAATCAAGAAGCTGATCGAAGCTTTCCGCTCGGGTGAAAAGGATCTTGAAATCGTTCCTGTAAAAATCGGCAGCAAGCTAAATCTTGTAAGATATTATGCTGTTAGAAATAAACTTGGCGAATATATAGGTACAGTGGAAGTGACAGAAGAAATGTCAGATATTCTGGAGCTGATCGAGCAGAGGACCGAATCAAATAAATAATCTTATAGCTGCAAGAGCAGTCATGATCAGGATAATTATGCGGAAGGTTTTCTCGTTGATCTTTTTCATGATCCATACACCAGTTTTAATACCTAGAAAGACAGTTGGTGTGAGCAAAAACGCGAGCAGCATGTCTCTCCAGTCGACGCTGCGCCAGATAAACAATTGAACTGGAAGCTTAAGCAGATTGACTATCATGAAGAATACCGCCGATGTTCCAAGAAAATTGCTTTTGCCTAGGTTTCTAGCCAGCATATAGACTGCGAAAATTGGTCCTGCCGCATTTCCAACCATAGAAGAAAATCCGCTTGCTGCTCCTGTGAAGGTGATCAGCAGCGGGTTTTTCGGCAATTTGAAGCTGCTGCCACGATATTGCTGATAGATCATCAGAAGTAAGCAAATCAAGACTAGAATAGCAATTGAATATTTGAATTGTTTATCATTAATGAAGCTTCCTGTTAATGCTCCAAAAATTATGCCGACTGCTGCTGCCGGCAACATTACACGAATTTCATGCCAGTTCGCACCATGGCGGTATTCTTTTACTGCGAAAACATCACCTATAATGAAAAAAAGCAGCATCATGCCAGTCGATTGTCTAGCTCCTAGTACAGTAGCAAGCAGCGGTATAGCCATCATTATAGTGCCACTAAGACCAGCTTTACCAACTCCTACCAGCAGTCCAACAATAACTATGACAATCAGCTGTACTATGCTGACTGAGAAAAATTCAAGTATTTCCATAAATAAATAGCTCCAACTACATTTGTGCAATAACATCTATTCTATCCTTGTTCAACAAATAATCCTACAAGTTTTAACTATGGACTGGTATATTAAATGACTTATCTCTATAATTTTATAAAGTAGTTTGATTGGGAAGAAACATTAGAATGATTGACAACAGTTCAATGGAGGACTCGTAAAATGATCATAGGAATTCCAAAAGAAATTAAAGTTCAGGAAAACCGCGTCGGCATGCCGCCTGCAGGAGTAGATGCCTTGGTAAAAGCAGGTCACATATGTTATGTCGAAAAATCAGCCGGTTTGGGCAGCAGCTTTGAAGATATTGAGTATATCGAAGCTGGTGCGAAAATATTGGATACTGCTGCGGAGGTCTATGCTGCCTCCGATATGATCGTTAAGGTTAAGGAACCGTTGCCGCAGGAGTTTTCTCTGCTGAAAAAAGATCAAATACTGTTTACATATTTACATCTTGCTCCGGATATGCGTCTTACCAAGGCTCTTCTTGAAGCTGGTGTTATTGGTATCGCTTATGAAACTGTCGAGCTTCCAAACAGGTCACTGCCGCTTCTGTCTCCAATGAGCGAGGTTGCAGGTCGTATGGCGATCCAGGTTGGTGCATATTTGCTTGAGAAGAATAATGGTGGCCGGGGGGTTCTGCTTGGCGGTGTGTCAGGTGTAGAACCGGCAAAGGTTGTCATTATCGGCGGTGGTAATGTTGGCATCAATGCTGTCAAAATGGCTGCTGGTTTCGGCGCTCAGGTAACTGTTCTTGATATTAGTGCTCCAAGACTTGCTTATCTGGATGATTTGTTTCAGGGCAGAGTAGTAACACTGATGTCGAATAATTACAATATTTCCAGAGTTGTAAAAGAAGCTGATCTGGTTGTAGGAGCTGTTTTGATTCCCGGAGCCAAAGCTCCACGTCTGGTGACAGAAGAGATGGTAAAAACAATGAATCCTGGTGCGGTTCTTGTAGATGTTGCAATTGATCAAGGTGGTTCGATCGAGAGTATTGATCGTGTAACAACTCTTGACAACCCATGTTTTGTTAAGCATGGAGTAGTTCACTATTCCGTCGCAAATATGCCAGGTGCAGTACCACGTACTTCGACAATGGCACTTACGAATGCGACATTACCCTATGTATTACAGCTGGCAGATCTCGGAGCAGAACAGGCAATGCTTAATAATGAGGCGCTTAAAAAGGGCCTTAATGTATACAAAGGGAAATTAACTCTCAAGCCTGTGGCTGAAGTACAGGAACTTGAATTCACATCTGCGGATGCAGTGCTGAAGGGAGTCTAAATGTCTCTTGATTCTGAAATCACCAGACTGCTGATCGAAGGAGGCGCATGTGATATAGGGATGTCCAGGCCAGGCGATGGGCCTGCCGGTCTCGATTATGCTCTTTCTTTTGCAGTTCCGTTATCAGATACCATTGTTGATCAAATTGAGGACAGTCCGACATTTTCATACTTTCATCATTATCGGTCAGTCAATACCTTGATCGATCAACTGGAACTGCAAGTCGGATTATTGCTGCAGCGAAACGGATATCTGTACATGCCTATAGCAGCTTCTCAGTCCCAGCCGAAAAAGGGGGAGAGAACACATGAAGGGCTTTACTCACATAAAAAAGCAGCTGTGCTTGGAGGTCTTGGTACGATCGGCAAAAGCGCATTGTTCCTGCATCACAAGCATGGCCCAAGAGTTAGACTAGGGACTATTTTTACAGACTATGCATTCAGTATAGTCGAGCATAAGTTTGAGGAATCTAGTTGCGGTGAGTGCGAACTGTGCCAAACCGCCTGTCCGGCTGGAGCAATTAAGGGTAACAATTGGTTTTCAGGATGTGAACGGGAACATTTAGTTGATCCTTGGGTCTGTAATGACTATATGCGGGATCATTTTATGAAAATCGGACGCGGTTCAGTCTGTGGCATTTGCATGAGCGTCTGTCCATGTGGACAAAAACAGCACTAAACTTATAAATATCAGAAAACGTTCATAAAAATAAATGCAATTGGTACAAGCTTGCTGTTTCATAATTTGAAATATTAGGTAACAAGAGTTTCCATGGGAACGAGTGTTATGAAAACTGGACTCTTCAGTGTAATCAGGCTTGTGCGATTCTACAAAGAGGCAGTTGTAACAGTAGAATCAGAAGTTATATTTATGCAACATTCAGGTTGACATCTTTCAGATTACTATATAGAATCGATTCATATCAATTATGTAGGATTTCAATGTAGATTGACAATTCACAAAAGATGGGAGAGAAGAGAATGAAGAAATATCGTTTTCAATTAGTTGCACTGGCACTGATCGTTAGCATCTTCACACTGGCTGCCTGTGGTGGCGGTACAGTAACTACAACGACAGCTGCTCCGACAGATTCAGGCGCAGAAACAACAGCACCTGCAGACAATGGTGATGCTGAAGGCAAAGCTATTAAAATCGGCGGTATTGGACCACTTACCGGTGCTGCCGCAGTTTATGGCACTGCTGTTTATAATGGATCAAAAATAGCTCTTGAAGAGATCAACGCACTGGGAGATCTTCAGTTCGAGCTCAACTTCCAAGATGATGAGCACGATGGAGAGAAGGCAGTAAATGCCTATAACACACTAAAGGACTGGGGAATGCAGATCCTTAATGGAACTGTAACTACCACACCTGCCAACAGTGTTACACCAGAATCATTTGCTGATCGCATTTTTGCACTTACACCGTCAGCATCTTCACCTACCGTTGTTGAAGGTAAAGACAATGTATTCCAGCTCTGTTTCTCAGATGACAATCAGGGTATAGCTGCTGCTCAATACATTGCTGACAAAAATCTTGGCGAGAAAATCGCAATCATCTACAACAATGCTGATGCTTATTCAACAGGTATCTATGAGAAGTTCGCCTCTGAGGCAACTGCAAAAGGCCTTGAGATCGTTAGCACAACAACTTTTACTGATGATACAAATGATTTCAATGTTCAGCTGACAGAAGCCAAGAACGCAGGCGCAGATTTGCTCTTCCTGCCTATCTACTATCAGCCGGCATCATTGATCCTGTCACAGTCAAAGGCCATGGAGTACAGCCCGAAAATCTTCGGTGTTGACGGCATGGACGGCATCCTGACTCTGGAAAATTTCGATACAACACTGGCAGAAGGCGTAATGCTGCTGACACCATTCGTTGCTGATGCAAAGGATGAGAGAACAAAAGCATTCGTTAGTAAATACCAGGAACAGTTTAATGAGATTCCCAATCAGTTTGCTGCTGACGGCTATGACGTTATGTACGCACTTTATGAAGCTTCCAAGAAGGCTGGTGTTACAGCTGAGATGACAGCCGAAGAAATAAATGACAAGCTGATCGAAGTCTTCACATCTGCTGATTTCAGCGTTGATGGACTGACAGGTGCAGCTATGACATGGTCTGAGTCTGGTGAAGTTTCTAAACAGCCAAAAGGCATGGTCATCGAAGACGGTGCTTATGTAGGTATGGACTAATCAGATAAGTAATTACTATTTATTGTTTTACTGACCCGGAGAGAGGGCTGTCGGTCTGCCGGCACCCTCTCTTTCATTAACTAAAGCAGAAAAGTCTAATTTTATTGACTATACAGCTTGTAATGCATTAATATGAAATGCGGTACAAGCTGTAATCTCAAGAATTGTATAGACTTTTTGGTATAATATCTGATCAGGTCTGCTGTCTTATTACAGATATGTTCCGATAAAAACCTCTCCAGGAAGGGGCTGGCGAAAAGATATGGATTTTATTTTGCACCTTATAAACGGAATCAGCCTGGGTAGTATTTACGCTATAATCGCTCTAGGCTACACAATGGTTTATGGTATTGCCAAGATGCTTAACTTCGCTCATGGTGATGTTATTATGGTTGGCGGCTACATTTCTTTTGTAGTGACAGCTAATCTTGGACTGCCGCCCGCAGTAGCCATAGTCGCTGCTGTAGCTGTATGTACAGCCCTTGGTGTAATTATAGAGAAGCTTGCTTATAAGCCGCTTCGTGCTGCGCCTTCGCTGGCAGTTTTGATTACTGCGATCGGTGTGAGCTATTTTTTACAAAATGCAGCGCTTCTGATTTGGTCATCAAATCCTAAGAGCTATAGCTCAATGTTTAGTTTTGAACCACTAAGACTATTCAATAATAGACTTAGCATTACGAGTGTCACCATAGTAACTGTCGTGACTGGTATCGTGGTCATGGCTGCGCTTACGCTCATTATAAGTAAAACTAAAATGGGAAAAGCCATGCGGGCCGTTTCTGAAGACAAAGACGCTGCTCAACTAATGGGCATCGGTGTTAACAAGACAATATCAATAACCTTCGCGATTGGCAGCGGGTTAGCAGCTATCGCCGGGGTTTTGCTTGCATCTGCCTATCCAATCATTATGCCGACAATGGGTTCCATGCCTGGTATCAAAGCTTTTACCGCTGCGGTATTTGGCGGTATCGGTTCCGTTCCAGGCGCGATGCTTGGTGGAATACTGTTAGGTGTTATTGAGATTATCGGCAGAGCATATATTTCTTCTGAGCTCTCTGACGCCATTGTGTTTTCCGTTTTGATCATTGTTCTTTTGGTCAAGCCTACTGGATTGCTCGGCAAGAAGATCAATGAGAAAGTGTAGGGTGATATCGACATGATGAAGGGAATCAAAAAAATCAAAAAGAGCACCCGCAGTAATATTATTACTTATGGTATAGTTGTCCTGTTTTTCATAATCGTTCAGTTTTTGGTGATGACAGGTCGCATGTCCAGCTCACTTCGAGGTCAGCTGGTGCCGATCGCAGCCTACATAGTTATGGCAGTATCACTAAATCTGACAGTCGGTATACTCGGTGAGCTTAGTTTAGGACATGCCGGTTTCATGAGCGTTGGTGCTTTTTCAGGTGTTATAGTTGCCTCAACATTACAGGATCAGATTACAAATGCACCGCTGAGACTTGCAGTATCAATGCTGATCGGCGGAATTTTGGCTGCAATTGTTGGTGTCATCGTAGGTGTTCCGGCCTTGAGGCTTAGAGGCGACTATTTGGCGATCGTTACTCTTGCTTTTGGTGAGATCATAAAAAACATCGTCAATGTTATTTATGTTGGTTTCGACAGCAATGGCTTGCAAATGGGCCTCAACAGCGCGAAGTCCATCCAATTGGAGGATGGCGGCAAAATGGTTTTGAACGGTCCAATGGGAGCTGTAGGGATCAATAGGATTTCAACTGTAACTGCAGGGTTTGTCTTAATCATAATAACCCTGATCATAGTACTCAATTTAATGCATAGCAGAAGCGGCAGAGCAATTATGGCTGTACGAGACAACCGTATCGCTGCTGAATCTGTGGGCATAAGCGTAACTAAGTATAAGCTGATGGCTTTTGTCATTTCAGCTGCACTTGCGGGCTTCGCAGGTGCCTTGTATGCTCTGAATTTCTCAACGGTAGTTGCTAAGAAGTTTGATTTTAATACTTCAATTCTTGTGCTAGTATTCGTTGTTCTCGGTGGTATAGGTAATATTAGAGGCTCGATCATCGCCGCTGCTGTATTAACTGTATTGCCTGAACTGCTCAGACAATTTAATGATTATCGTATGCTGATATATGCGATCATATTGATCCTGATCATGATCGCGACCAATAATGAGAAGATCAAAAACTTTATAAACAAGATCGGCTTCATGCTCGATCTTAAGACCAAGAACAATGTCAACAAGGGGGGTACAGCGAAATGAGTAAAATGGTACCTGTACCAAGTGCCGGAATTATCCCTGAACGCGATTTGAATTCATCACCTATTCTTGAGATAAGCCATCTTGGTATTACTTTTGGCGGTTTGGTGGCAGTTGAAGATTTCAATCTTGTTATCGGACGAACTGAGATTTCAGGCCTGATTGGACCAAACGGCGCAGGCAAGACGACAGTATTCAATTTGCTGACAAAAGTATATCAGCAGACAAAGGGTGCTATACTTCTGGACGGCGTAGATACAAAAGGCATGACAACTGTTCAGGTAAACCAGCTTGGTATTGCCAGGACATTTCAAAATATCAGGTTGTTTTCATCACTGACAGTTGAAGACAATGTCAAGATCGGGTTGCATAATCAGTACAAATATGACACTCTCAGCGGGATTCTCAGACTGCCGCCATACTGGAAGGCCGAGAAACAAGCAAAAGAAAGAGTTCGCGAGCTGCTTTCTATCTTCAATATGGAGCATATGGCTAAGTACAAGGCCGGCTCATTACCTTATGGTGCTCAGAGACGTCTGGAAATAGTACGTGCGCTGGCAACTAATCCATCGTTACTGCTGCTGGACGAGCCTGCCGCTGGTATGAATCCTTCGGAAACAGAGGAATTAATGGCAAATATTCGTAAAATCAGAGATGCTTTCCAGATTGCTATTCTTCTTATAGAACATGATATGAGTCTTGTTATGGGTATCTGTGAAGGCATTGCAGTACTGAATTATGGCAAGATCATAGCTAAGGGTACACCTGAAGAGATCCAGTCTAATCCTGAAGTAATTGAGGCCTATCTTGGCAAGCAGAAGGAGGATGGATCTGATGCTTAAGGTTAATGATATCAATGTTTATTATGGCAGTATCCATGCGGTCAAAGGTGTGTCATTTGAAGTCAATGAAGGCGAGATCGTAACCCTTATCGGTGCAAATGGCGCCGGCAAGTCAACGATTCTTAACTCTGTTGCCGGTCTTCTGAAAACAAAAACCGGTTCAATAGAATTCAAAGAGAAGAGCCTTCTGGGAACTGCACCTCATCTGATCGTATCGAAGGGCCTTGCAATGTGCCCTGAGGGCCGCAGGATCTTCTTACAGATGACAGTTGAAGAAAACCTTGAAATGGGCGGATATACGAGAAAAAGCGATGAAGCGGACGCGAGTCTGATAGATGTGTTTGATCGCTTCCCCAGGCTCAAGGAGAGAAGAAGACAGCAGGCTGGAACTCTTTCTGGCGGTGAGCAGCAGATGCTGGCTATTGGCAGAGCTCTGATGAGCAAGCCAGAGCTGCTAATGCTGGATGAACCATCGATGGGGCTGGCTCCGATCCTGGTTGATCAGATTTTCTCAATCGTAAAAGAGCTGAATGATGCCGGAACAACTATTCTGCTTGTTGAACAGAATGCTCGTATGGCACTGTCGATCGCTGATCGTGGATATGTGCTTGAGACAGGAAAGATCGTTACTTCGGCCTCTGCCAAGGCTCTACTGAATGATGACGCTGTGCGCAAAGCCTATCTGGGCGGCTGAGTATTTCAGTTAGTTGCTGCCTGTCCTCAATGTTATACGCAAAAATGAAGCCATCCTCATTGAGGATGGCTTTTGCCTATGTGCTAATGCAGACAATAATTTACGCTTGTTCTCTGGACATATAGGCTGAAATTGCCAGACCTATTATCAATAAGATGATAGCAACTGCAAGTGTGCCTAAGCGGGTTGTGCTTATACCGGTTTCAATCATAATTGCAAAAGGAGAGGCCAGTATTAGTCCGGTTATCGCGGCATAAGTGCTTATTGGCGCATTACTGAATAGCCAGCGGATCAATTTGGCAATCAGTGCTATACCAATCAGAATACCAATGCCAAATGGAATAAAAACACCAAGTCCATGTAATATTCCGGCCATATCAAAAGCTAAAAGAGCCTCGATAAAATGACTGATATTACTTATGATGCCATTATAGAAACCAAGAATCATGAGAACCAGTGAGCCGCTGACGCCTGGTATTATCATCGTAGCTGCAGCTATCATACCAACGGCAAACAGTTTGACCATCATGAAAGCATTTAAGTTGAAGTCAGTAGCTGTTGATTCAATATCCTTATTAAGCGACATGAAAATAACGAGTAAGAAAAAAGCTAGAAATAGCAGGACATGGCCAATGTTGATCTTGGCACCGCGGAAGTTTTTTAAAATTACAGGCAGCCCACCTATGATCAGTCCGATAAAAAGGCCGGCTGTCTGCAGAGGCCAGGCCTGTAGAGCATGTCTGACTATAAATGAAAGAGCAGCTATGCCAAGAACTGCACCAAATATGTAAGGAAGCAGGAAGATCAGGCTCTTCTTGAAGTTTTTGCGTAAATCTGTAACTGCCTCGATCAACTTGTCATATACGCCCATTGAGACAGCCATGGTTCCGCCGCTGACGCCTGGGATTATATTTGCTACACCGATTACTATGCCTCTTATTGTTTCCTTAACTAGATGTGTTATCGATGACATGCGATTCTCCTTGCTGATACTTATTGATTGAGGTCATTAATCAGACCGCAGCAAGGGAAGTATATCACAGCAGATATTCAAATGTCATCCTTATGTTTTTTGATGAAATTCTTGACATCATCCTTGCAGTGCCCGCACTTGGAACCTGCTCCTGTAGCCTTCTTAACATCCTTGTATGTCAGTGCGCCCTTTTTCATGGCGACGAGTATATCTCCCTTAGTTACTTTTTTGCATGGACAGATTACTTTATCCTTGTTCATAAGTTCCTCCTTGTAAGTGATCAATCAGAGTATCGACATGTTCGGAAGGTGTAGCCCAGCTGGTACAGAAGCGAACAGCTGATCTGGAATCATCGATTTTCTGCCAAATATGAAAAGCAAAATGCTTCTGGAGCTTCTCGATCATATCCAGAGGCAGTATCGGAAACTGCTGATTTGTATATGAATCGAACAGGAAATCATAGCCTGCAGCCTGACAGGCAGCTTTTATACGCAGGGCCTGCTGCACAGCATATTGGCTGATCTCGAAATAGAGGCCATGCTCGAATAGGGCTTGAAACTGAATCCCAAGCAACCGTCCCTTGGCTAGCAAGCCACCGCGCTGTTTGATGATATAGCGGAAATCACGTTTAAGAGATTGATTGTTGATAACCAGTGCTTCGCCAAAAAGAGCTCCGACCTTGGTACCGCCGATGTAAAAAGCGTCAGTTAGCCTGGCAAGATCTGCGAGCGCTGGCACTTCTCCCTGAACAGCAAGGGCAAACCCCAGCCTGGCACCGTCTACATAAAGAAGGAGATCAAGCTCCTGACAGGTATTGCTAAGCAGTTCAAGATCTTGCAGTGAATAGATCGTTCCACATTCAGTTGGCTGTGAAATATAGACAAGTGCTGGCTGCACTATATGCTCATGAGTCGGATCCTGCCAGTGATCTTCATATGTCTGCCTAATATCAGCGTCGGTCAGTCTGCCGTCAGCTGTATTAATACTAATTACCTTATGACCTGTAGCCTCGATAGCGCCTGTCTCATGAGTATTGATATGAGCGCTGGCTGCAGCTATAACTGCCTGATGTGGCCTAAGAGCGGCAGCAATCAGCGTAAGGTTAGTCTGTGTGCCACCCACCAGGAAGTGAATATCTGACTGACATCCGTTGAGATGTGCAGCGATAAGGCCTCTAGCGGCTTCGCAATATGAGTCCTCACCATAGCCGGGGGTCTGTTCCATATTCGTGTTTTGAAGTTTATCAAGAATGATCTGATGAGCTCCCTCTGAGTAATCACTTTCAAACCTTATCATACAATTCTCCAGTTCGATTTTCTTATTGCAGTCAGTAGTGACAGCCATGCAATTTATGTAATCATATCAGTCAAGATATTTCAATAGATGGCAGAAGACACAATACAAATGGTTTCAGGTGTTATAATTAGGGTGTAGAAAGGAGGTCCAATCATGGCTGTTATTACAATATCAAGAGAGTATGGCAGCGCTGGAGACATTATCGCAGAGAAAATCGCAGAATCGTTAGGTTATCAGCTTGTAAATAAGAAGTTGATCGAAGAGATATTGATCAAGTATGGTCTTCTGGAATTCGACGATCTATACAATAGCGAGCATGGAGTTTGGGGACGTTTTGATTCGGAGAAAAACAGAATAGTTAAAATGCTTAACAAGACAATTTTGGCTTTTGCCAGAAGAGACAATTGTGTCATCCTTGGCAGAGGTGCTTTTGCAGTTTTACAGGATCAGACGAATGTTATAAATATTTTTGTTAGGGAGGACAGATATAGAAGGATCAACAATGTGTTTGCGAGAAAGGAAGCCGGTAACATTTTAGAGGCTGAAGACATGGTAGAGCAACACGATCGTGTCAGAAGTGCTTTTCTCCAAACATTTTATGGTCTTAAGGCTGATGATCCGTCAATGTTTGACTTGTGTATAAATACTGAACTTGCTGATCCGGGCATGGTCTGTAGTTTACTTGAAGAGATGGTTAAAAATTTATCAGGTTTATCGACGGATCGAAAATCAACCTATGATCTTGAAGAAGATGCAATTATGCAATCGGCAATCGATGAGGTTTTGAGACAGAAGTAATTGTAAACACAATTATATTATTGATTATTAGCGAAGATTATGACAGATATCGCAACCAGGTACTATACTGATCAAGGGGACTATCCTGACGAAGCGCAAGGCTGGCCAGCGACTGATACGGAATTTAGCGAGATAAACGGAATATCTGGGTTGTCTAGCTCGGTTGAGATTCAAAATGACAAAAACAGATTTGTTTATAATCAAGCTACTGGAATTGTTAGTGTTGTACCTGCTAGTGATGGTTCATAGCGTTAATTCAATCATGATCCAGACATTAATAAAAGTTTTTGTAAAAAGTTAGGGGGCATCTGTGAAGATGCCCCTTGTTGTTTAGTTGCCGCATTCTATGCTTATTTTGTTAAATAACTGCAGAAGTTCATCAATTGATGTTTCTAATTTATCCTGACCGGCTCGATCAAGTACAATTTCACCGCTATTCATCATGATCAGTCTGTTGCCATATTCAGCTGCATAGCGCAGATTATGTGTTACCATCATTGCTGTCAGTTTTTTCTCTTTTACTACCTTGTCAGTTAGCTGCATGATGATTTCAGCTGTGTTTGGGTCAAGCGCCGCAGTATGTTCATCCAGAATCAAAAACTCGATAGGCGTCAGTGTGGACATTATAAGCGCCAAGGCCTGTCTCTGACCACCTGATAATAATCCTACTTTAATATCCAGTTTATTCTCAAGACCCAAACCTAGAATCGCCAGCTGCTCCTGGTAAAATTTTCTACGTGATTTGTTTATTCCTGAAGTCAGCCCGAAGGTTTTACCTTTGTTATCCGCCAGTGACATGTTTTCCAGTATAGTCAAATGCGGACATGTACCCATGGCAGGATTCTGATAAACACGACCAATTTTGTTATAGCGCTTATAATCCTGCATTTTCGCAATATTATCGCCGCCGATCAAAACTTCACCTTGTTCTATCGGTATACTGCCACAGATAATATTGAGCAGTGATGTTTTACCGCTGCCATTGCTGCCGACTATGGAAAGAAATTCACCATCACCAACGACCAGATCGAAGCTGTCAAATAGACACATTTCTGTAATCGTACCAGGATTATATATTTTTGTTATATTTCTTAATTCAAGCATGTGATGAACCTTTCTGAATAATTCTGCCGGCGTTTTTCTTCTGGTAATTGCCAAATATCAGAATTGCCAGGAAGAGAACTGCTGTGATCAGCTTGAGCAGGTTGGCTGGAAGTCCCAGACTGATCGCCAGCTGCATAACTGCTTTGTAGGCAATACTGCCGATCAGAGCTGCTGTAGTTCCCTTGATGATATCGAATTTCTGGAACAAGGTCGCACCAATTATAACTGTTGCCAGACCAAAGACGACCTGGCCTGTGCCCATGGTACTGGAAAAGGCCCTTTGTTCATGGCAGACTATGCTGCCAGAGAGTGCTACCAGAGCATTTGATATAACTAAACCGATGATTTTGACCGTTCCTTTATCCTTGGCCAGTGATGTAACGAGAACACTATTATCGCCGACGGCGCGCAGTAGAAGTCCGCTTTTTGTTTTGAAGTATAGGTCGAGCACGACTTTTGCCAGTAATACAATAATCAATGACACGACCAACTTGCGAGTGATCAGAGAGGTTGATCCAAGAATTTTTTCTACGACCGGAGAGGTAAAAATTGTTGCTGTATTTCTGTCAACGATCAGATTGGAACCCGCGATTTGCAGATTTATTGAAAACAAGGCTGTCATAGTTATAATCCCAGCCAGAAGATCACGGACTTTGAAGCGTACATGAATTATTCCTGTAATCAAACCAGCTAGAGCTCCGGCCAGAAGTGAGGCGGGCAGAGTCAGCCATGCATTGAATCCTGATGTCATCATGACTGCTGTTACAGCCGCTCCAAGAGGGAAGCTGCCGTCTACTGTGAGGTCAGGGAAGTCTAGAATCTTGTAGGTTATGTATACGCCATATGATAATAGCGCGTAGACTAGGCCCTGTGTGAGTGTACTGATCAATAAATCCAGAAGGTTATTCATGCTTGTGCTCCGTTGTTTATTGCCTCGAATCAGATAATCTGATCCGAGGCAAGGTTGATGGAATTTTGTCTGTTAGGCGTCTGCAGCTTCGATCGCCTTATCTGCTATCGCCGCAGGTACATCGATTCCGAGCTCTGCGGCTGAATCGGAGTTGATATATATGCTGTATTCACTAATAGTCTCATAATCCATGTCAGAAGCCTTGGCCTCACCCTTCAGGATTTTGGCAGCCATCTGACCTGTCTGTTGGCCGAGTTTGAAATAATCAATGCCTGCAGCGGCGACGCAACCTATCTTGACCTGTTCGACTTCGCTGCCATATACAGGTATATTTGCTTCATTTGTTTTTTCCAGAACTGAAGATAAAACTCCGACAACATTATTATCTGTCAGATTTGAAAAACAGTCTACATCCTTTGCAATAAGACTATCGAGTGCCAATGTAACTTCTGACTGAGATGTTACTCCCAGCGCTTCGATCGTAAATCCATAGTCAGGAGCTTTTTGTTCGTATTCAGCAATTGCTGAAACAGAATTAGGTTCGCTGGTAGTGTAGAGGATGCCAATCGTTTCAGCATCCGGCTGCATGGTTCTGATCAGCTCAAGTTGTGCTTCAACTGGCAATTTGTCGCTTGTTCCGGTTACATTTCCGCTATCGAGTTTAGCTTCTACAGGATCTGTGATAGCAGTGAAGATGACCGGTATGTCTTTGTCTTCGGCAGCTGCATAAGCCGCAGTAGCTGATGGCGTCGCGATCGCACACATCAAGTCAACATTGTTGGCAGAGAAGTTCTGTGCGATCTGAGTGGCGATTGCTGTATCAAAACCAGCGTTCTGATAACTGACTGTGTAGTCTTCATTTTCCTTAAGCCCTGCATCCTGTAATCCTTGCAGAAAACCTTCTCGGCAATTGTCCAGAGAAGCATGCTCTCCAAACTGTGATATACCGATCTTTTTTGTTTTGTCTTGTCCGGCACAGCCTGCCGCTGTGAGGATAAGTGTTGCTGCTGTTAGTACTGCCAGAATCTTTTTCATTTTGTTTTCCTCCTGTTTTTTGTTATTCGGCGATTGTTTCCTGACAACAAAAAAGCCTCGCCCCATATAAATATGGGACAAGACTGTTATCCTGCGGTACCACCCAAATTGACAACATCAAATGCTGTCCACTTGTTTCCGGTACTATCATACCGGCCGCTGTGTTAACGGATGCGGTTTCCGTCGGACCTCTGACGGATATGAATAATCATATCCTCCATTCGGCCGCCCTCCTGAGTCCATTCACTGCATATCCTTCTACCGTGATCACACCATCCACAGCTCTCTGAGAGATGACCCGTACAGTTACTAATTTCAGTCACAGGTTTGTTGTATTCGATTGATTCTTAATTCTATCACCATAGTTTGAGATGTCAACCCCTAAAGCGAATTAAACGTGCAATTTGACTGAAAATGTGATATAATGGCGTTGTTATGACAATGCTTTCGTTAATCTGCTTGTCTTGGCGGACAGTTTCGCAGATAGAAGTAATAACATCATTTTTGAAATTAATCAGTTTTTAATCAGGCCGCAGCTCAGCTGCTGCTGACCTTCAATAAGAAGGCAAATCTCAGGAGGTAATATATGTTTCAAATCAATGACTATATCGTTTTTGGGGCCAATGGAGTATGTCAGATAACTGACAGGAGAACAGAGAACTTCGACGGCACCAATGAGCGTGAATACTTCGTTCTCAACCCTCTGAATGCCAGAAACTCAACTATTTATGCACCAACTGATAAGAGCAAAGAGAAAATGCGCAATCTACTCAAGCGTGATCAGGTTATTTCTCTAATAGAGAGTATCCCTGAGGAGCATAGTGAATGGATCACCGATAATCAGGCAAGAAGAAATCAATACAATCAGATATTACAGATTGCAGACCAGCACGAGCTGCTTATTATGATCAAGGCATTGACTGAGCGACAAGAAGAGCTTGCTGAGATCGGCCGTAAATTATCTGCTCAGGATACAGATTTTAAGAAGAGAGCGGAAGCACTGATCAATGATGAGTTTGCTCTGGTTTTGAAAATTGAGCCAGAAGAAGTGCTGCCTTTTATAATTGAACATACTTCTGAACAAAAATCATAATCCTTATTCCTGGTCATCACTTTTCATACCGGGGAAAGCTTTATTTTTAAACTTGATAAGAGAAGCACGGGTAATTGCACCATCACCGTGTTTCTCTTTTATTTTGTCCAGAATATTATCAAGATCAGAGCAGTTTTGATTTGTAATTTCTTCTGATGATATAGTTTTATCTGTTGTCGAGGCATTTATAGCACTCTGATCAGTCAGGTCGAATATGGATAGCTGCTGAGAAGCTCGAGGTTGGTCAAACCCTGCGAGAGTGATGCCAATTAGCCTGACAGACCAGCCTGGTTGCCAATTTCTTCTGAGCAGATCATATCCAGTCATAAAAATATCGTTACCGGAATTAGTAGATTTGACAGTTTCCTGCCGATTGATCACATGGAAATCACTGAATTTTAGATTTAGTCTGACAACATTGCCCTTTGCATGATGCTTGCGGGCTGATGCAGCAACTTCATCAGATAACCTCATCAGGATCGGTCTAAGAATTCCGAGATTATCTATATCTTGAGGCAAAGTCACAGATCTGCCGATAGACTTCATATCATCTTCTACACTGGGCTGTACTGGTTCATTATCAATACCATTGGCATGTTGATGCAGTATGAGTCCGTTTTTGCCAAATATACTTATAAGAGCTTCTGCGCCTGTTCTGGCAAGATCGCCAATTGTATATATCCCATAAGATGCCAGCTTATCAGCTGTTTTGGCACCAATGCCATACATTGAAGTAACAGGAAGAGGCCACATTTTGCTCTGGATATCTGAAATCCAGAGTTCAGTTATTCCCATCGGTTTCTTCATTTCAGAAGCCATTTTGGCCAAAAATTTGTTTTCAGAAATACCAATAGAACACGATAAATCGATTCTGATCCGTATCTGCTCCATGATCAATGTTGCTGCAGCCTTTGGCGATTCGTATATTGACTCACACCCTGTGAGGTCAAGCCATGCTTCGTCGATACTGTTTGGCTCTATAACTGGAGAGTACTCTTCGAGCAGATTCATAACCTCTCTTGATTTGTTCTGATAGAAGCCGTGATCAGGACTGACTGTTAATAAATCAGGACACAGTAGTTTAGCCTGGTTGACAGTCATAGCTGTTCTAATGCCATAGTTGCGGGCTTCGTAATTTGCAGCAAGGATAATACCTGTTCGTTTTTGAGGATTACCCGCAACTGCTGCAGGTCTGCCTCTTAGATCAGGATTTCTAGACATCTCACAAGACACAAAAAATGCGTTCATATCAACAAGAAAAATTGTGCGTTTCATGTCATCAATTATAGCGTGCACAACATAATAAACCAATGTATAATGTCTCTAAGGAATTTATACATATGGCTTAATAATTAAACTGTTGTGGATAAGCTGACCTCATTTGGCAGCAATATCCGTTTTGGCAGTTGTTATTTGGTCAATCAACCGTATAGCGTTGCACTTAACACAAGGCGACAGCGAAAGGAGAATAAAATGAACCAATCGACGAATCAGAAAGAGCAGACAGGAAAAATTAGAACTACTCATGACAAGACATTGCTGCTAGTCCAAAATGCCATTCTATCTGCCATTATCATCTTGATGGCCTTTACTCCTCTTGGTTATCTAAGAGTAGGTCCCGTATCGATCACCTTTCTAATTATCCCGGTAGCAATTGGAGCGATTATTAACGGTCCTTTGTCAGGAGCGATCCTAGGTGGAGTTTTTGGCGCGACCAGTTTCGCACAATGTTTTGGATTAGATCCTTTTGGCACGGCTTTGCTTGCAATCAACCCTTTTCTGACTTTCATAATGACAATGGTTCCCAGGATAATCATGGGACTTGCTGTTGGACTAATTTTCAAGGCTCTTTATAATCGAAACAGCAAAAGCATTATTCCTTATGGACTTGCTTCTCTAAGCGGAGCGCTGATAAATACTGTTTTATTTGTCGGCTCATTGATTTTGTTTTTTGGTAATTCAGATTATCTTAGACAATTTGGTGATAGTATATTGGCAATAATTGGAGTTTTGGTTACATTCAATGCATTGATTGAGGCAGTTGTCAGTACTGTGATAGGTAGTGTCATAGCAAAAACAGTTAAGAAAATAGTTTCTGCAAGAGTTTAAAACATCATGGCAGTATATATAGTAGTAATCAAATGACCTTTCTTCTTCTGGAGAATGATAATGGGATCAGCAAATTGCTGGTCTCTTTTTAAATTGTCATGTGTTGTCATATTAATCAACAAGAATTGTAAATAGTGTATATATATAAACGCAATTTGCATATTATTAGTCATATTCAGCATATTGATTTAAATAAATGCAAAATAATGCAAAGATTAATATTATTATATCTGGATATTACGTAAACTAGAGTTGACTTAGCTCGATAACATCAATTATTTCGATTGACATAATTTTTAGTTAAAACTATACTCTTTCATTGACTGGTTCAGAAATATTACTAGCAAAGGTGTTGGCAGCTGTTCTTATGGTCATAGAGTGACTATGCATTCAGCATTTGCAATCAGTTGTCCACACTGTTTTTTTGCTGTTAACGTATTATTTTTGTCTTTTTAGATGTACAATATTCGTTGAAGTACTATTTCGATCTAGGGTACAATAAAAAAAAGATATTAAGAGGTGTTTATAGTATGGCCAGATTCCTGCTCAGGCGAATCATATCATCATTTCTGACATTGCTGGCAATTGTCACAATTACCTTTTTTCTGATGC
>JAAYFZ010000242.1 GCA_012727965.1 Clostridiaceae bacterium | reverse complement strand
AGAGCGATCCTGTTCCAGCGTTCAAGCCTTCTTGCCAGCTTATTTGCTGGCAGTTTGCTGATGCTGCGGCTGCACTCAACCGGTATTATCTTGCTGACACCAAGTTCAACTGCCTTCTGAATAATAAGATCCATTTTATCGCCTTTTGGCAGACCCTGATATAAGCAAGCCTGCCAGCGCGGCTCAGTACTATTTTCCTTAACCTCGACCACCTTGAGAATTACGGACCCTGTCTCGAAGCCTTCTATTAATGTTATATGATCTGTTCCGGCGCCATCACAAACAACGACCTCTTCACCCTCGCGCATACGAAGTACATGCGTAATGTGATGTGCGTCGTCTTGAACCAGCCTGATCTGTTTAACATCTGCCGGCAGACATTGCTCTACAAAAAACCTCGGCATCTTCTGCTCCCGTCCTGGTATCTGATTCGCAAACCAATCGTCAGGCATTTGCATATCCCGACAATGTCTGAGATCAAATTATTGCTTTTTCTATATTCTAGCCTCCATACTGCGTAAATGTCTATAAACGAGACTGTAAATGTATTATAATTAGGTAAAACAGGAAGGAGGAGGCTGGTTATCCGAACTTTCTCTATATCAACGCTTGAATTTTCAGCCCTTCATTAGCGGCTGACGGAGACCTGCCGGTTACATTCATGACAGACAATAAATTTGAGGATTTCGATGTTGAATCTCTGGAGGAAGATATCCAGAAAACAGCAGAAGCCGCGACTCCTGCCGCACAGGCAGCTCCAGTTCAAACAGCTCCAGTCCAGGCCGCTCCAGCCGTAAACCAGGCACCATCGGCTGCTCAGACTGCTCCTGCCACAAACCAGGTACCGCCAACAAATGGCGCAGCTTCTGCACCAGCAGCAAACAAGAAAAAACGCAAAACCAAGGCTTTTCTCGAAACAGCAGATGTTGAAATATTGTGGAAAGACCGAAAAAGATATCTCGGCATGCCGATTTCTTTTACCAGATATGAAGTTGATCAGACCAGATTTACCAGCAGAATCGGCTTTTTCAATACAGTTACTAACGAGACACTGCTCTACCGAATTATGGATCTCAAACTATCGCGTAGTTTAGGCCAGAAAATTTTCGGTGTAGGCACTATCACACTATATTCTGCTGACACATCACACAACACCTTCGAGCTGAAAAATATCAAGAAGCCTGAGAAGGTACGCCGCTACCTCAGTAATCTTGTTGAGAAGGAACGTGAAGATCGCAGACTCACTGGTCGTGAGCTCTTCGGCGTCGCCGATGGTGGTTATGACATGCCTGATCTCGACGGTGACGGCTTCCCCGGTTAAATTTTCAACTGCAGATTCAAATAAATACAGATATATCAACAGCCGAAGCGATGTGCTTAAACATCAGCTCCGGCTGTTTTTCTTGATTGCTTAAGACTATTCGGCCTTAAATTTATAGCGATCCTTCTGCTGCCGGCAGCGGCACCTCATGATTTATAGTCAAATTCTGCATCCAATGTTCTTTGCGGTAATATTTGAATGCGGCCATCAGTTTGGCATTTAGAACTGCCTGACTGATCATATAAGCTGCGACAATCGTAATCGGTGCAAAATTCGGAACAACAGTAGCCATAAAAACCGCAACAGGTATCGGTACCAGCCAGGTATAGAGAGCATCTAGCCGGAACGCAGAGCGAATATCGCCCCCGGCTCTTAGTATAAAAAATATAATAGTATAAAGCAGTTGCGGTATGAAGAAGACCGTCTGTAGTCGAATCAACAGTGTCGCGGTTTGCTTAAGCTTATCTGAAACATTGAAGAAACCAGGCAGAGGACCAGAAATAAGCAGAGCAATAGCCATCAGTATCAAACCGATCACTGAACCAAGGAACATCAGACGGCGTGAATTCGTACGTGCTTCGTCAAAGCGCCCGGCACCAAGACGACTACCTACCAGGATAGCTACTCCAGCGGACATGCCGCCGAACATTACATAAACAAATTGCATCGACTGCTCAACAATTACCAGTGCCGGCAGAGAATACTCATCGATCCTGGCATAGGACCAGAACAGCATATTAGTCCCCATGGTCCAGAGAAATTCATTGGCAATCAGCGGGAAGGTTTTAGCAGCAACCATTTTCAGAAGTCTCTTGCTGGCTTGTCCTGCCGCTGCTATATTCCAGCTAAACCAGGACTTGCCACTGGCCACCCACAATATATAGAACACCATCTCAATAACTCGTGCGATCAGAGTAGCAAGTGCAGCACCGCGAGCGCCCATAGCCGGCTGACCCAGCTTACCGAAAATGAAGACCCAGTTAAGGAAAATATTAATAGAAACTGTTAGGAAGCCAACATAAAAAGGCACCTTGCTCTGGCCTACTGAGCGCAGTGAAAACATTGTGACCATAGAAATACCAGCCGGCAGATAACTGAATCTAATCAGCTCCATATAGCCAAGACCTGCACCTACAGTCGCTGCGTCTTTGACAAATATCCTCAGCATCTGCTCAGGAGCCAATAACAGCAAAATGGTAAAAGCCAACCCCACGAAGATTCCGGCTACATGCTGCAAAGCGAATATTATCTGGCCGCTTTTTTTATCACCGGCACCAAAATACTGTGATAGCAGCAGTCCGCCAGCACCGGTTATCCCCCAGAAAATACCCATAAAAACGAAGAAAACCTTGTTGGCAACAGTAACGCCGGACAGAGCTGCAGCGTCAACCATTCCAACCATCAGATTATCTGTAAACCCATAGAGCGAAGTAAGCAGCTGCTGACCAGTTACAGGCAGCATAACAGCCAAAGCTTCACGATAAAACTTCTTATCGCCGATCAGCGGACGCAAACTAAGTGATCCTGCAGCGCACATTCTCTGTCCCTCCATCGAGATTTCATTCAGAAAACAATACTACCAAAAGCACTGCAGGTCAATCAGATTGACTGTTTTTTTACAGATACTCAGTTTTGCACAATATTATCCAATTTTACCAAGACTATTTTGTTCAGAAGCTGAGGGTCAGCCTTGCCGCCAAGCAGCCGCATAGACTGGCCGACAAGAAATCCAGTCACCTTGGTCTTGCCCTTGCGATAATCCTCGACCGAAGCAGGATTGTCAGCCAAAACCTGGGCGACAGTCTGCTCAAGCAAACTGGTATCGCTAATCATTGCCAATCCCTGCTTCGCGATATATTCTTCTGGATCAACCTGCTCATCTATCGCAGCCAGTAAAACCTTCCTGGCGGTAATTCGATTAATCGTGCCATCAGCTGTCATAATAATTATCCTGGCAAAAGCCTTCGGCTCGACCTCGAGCTCCGCCAGTTCACAGCTCTTATCCTTAGACAGCTGCAGCAGTTCTCCCATGATCCAACTAGCCGTTTCACGCGGTTTATCAGTTAGCTTCACAGTCTCCTCAAATAGATTCGACAAATCTGGATGACTTACCATCAAATCAGCTTCATACTCAGCGAGACCTAGCTCTAAGATATAGCGACTGCGCCTGTCCTGCGGCAATTCAGGCAAAGCTTCTCTGACCTTTTCTATCCAGTCGCTGCTGATCAACACAGGTGTCAGATCTGGATCGGGGAAATACCGATAGTCATGCGCATCTTCCTTGGAACGCATCGGGAAACTGGCATCCTTATTCTCATCCCAACGCCGCGTTTCCTGTCTGATGGCACCGCCCTCCTCGATCAGTTCGATTTGGCGGCGGCTCTCTTTCTCAATAGCCCTGCCGATCGCTTTGAATGAATTCATATTTTTCATCTCAGTTCTGGTACCGAATTCTTCTGAACCAATAGGGCGCACCGATACATTGACATCAGCTCTCAGAGAACCCTCCTGCATGCGGCAGTCAGATACATCGATAAACTGTAAAATACTACGCAGTTTTTCCAGATAAATCAGAGCCTCCTCCGCAGAACGCAGATCAGGCTCGCTGACGATCTCCAGAAGTGGTACACCACAGCGGTTATAATCGACTAGCGTCTGATCATCCCAGGGATCATGCAGCAGCTTGCCTGCATCTTCCTCCATATGCAGCTCGTGGATACGAATGCGTTTATCTAAATCACCTGCTTGGATCTCGAGCCAGCCGTCGCGGCCGATCGGTTCATAAAGCTGCGAGATCTGATATGCTTTTGGCAAGTCTGGATAGAAATAGTTTTTACGATCGAAGCGAGTCAGTTTATTGATATCACAATTGACAGCCAGACAGGTCCGAAGCGCATATTCAACCACTTCCCGGTTAAGTACAGGCAGAGCTCCCGGCAATCCCATGCAGACAGGACAGCATTTTGTATTCGGCTCTTCACCATAAGATACAGGACAGCTGCAGAATATCTTGCTCCTGGTCGATAGCTCAACATGAACTTCCAAACCGATAACAGTCTCATAACTCTTCATGATTCCACCTCGCCTCTTACACCAGACAGTTGAGCAGCAACAGCAGACTCAGCCTCCTTGTCAGAAGGCAGCGCCAAATGGAACTCAGTTTGCTGCTGCCAGGCAATGCCCGCACGCAGCAGCTCATCATCGGCATAAGCCCTTCCTGTCAACTGCAGTCCGATCGGCAAGCCGCTGTTGTCGAAGCCGCATGGCAATGCCAGAGCTGGCAGACCAGTCAAATTGGCACCGACAGTAAACACATCACTCAAATACATGGCTAGCGGATCATCAAGACTGACACCCAGAAGCGGCGCGGTTCTTGGAGCTGTAGGCCCCAGGATGAAATCATACTCAGTCAAAATTTCGTTATAGCGGCTTCGAATCAGTCTTCTTACTTTCTGAGCTTTCAAATACCAGGCATCATAATAGCCACTACTTAGGGCAAAAGTCCCCAGCATGATTCTGGTTCTGACCTCCGGACCCAGAGCCTCGGCTCTATTTAAGCTATAAAATTCCGCCAGATCAGCATAATCAGACCTGGCTGTCCTATAGCCGTATTGAACGCCGTCATAACGCGAGAGATTAGCGCTGGCCTCAGCCGACGCGATCAGATAATAAGCAGGTATGCTCTCTTCAAGCAGCGGCAGTTCACATTCGCTGATAACAGCACCAGCTTGCTCAAGTACTCTGATCGCCTGTTCGAGCGCCTCAGCTGTTTCTTGCTGTAGTTCATAACCGGCAAAAGCCTTCGGCACAGCGATCCGCTTGCCGGCGAGCGAGAAGCCGCTGAAATCATTAGCTCTTTCTGCAGCCATGACATCATCTTTCAATTTACCAAGCTTCCTGGAGAAGTTGCCGTTGTTATCGATCATGCTCGTACTGTCACGGCCATCGGTTCCGGCAATTTCTGTATAAACAAGCGCACAGTCAGCCGAGGTCCTGGCAATAGGGCCGATCTGATCGAGCGATGACGCGTATGCTATCAGCCCATAGCGCGAAACAGTGCCATAAGTTGGTTTGAGACCGGTAAGACCGCAATATGAGCAGGGCTGCCTGATTGATCCGCCTGTATCTGAACCTAGAGCAAGAGGTACCAGCCCGGCAGCTACAGCAGCAGCCGAGCCGCCGCTAGATCCACCCGGAACATGCTCATAGCTCCAGGGATTGCGTGTAATATGCCAGGCCGAAGTCTCAGTAGTACTGCCCATAGCAAACTCATCCAGATTGCTTTTGCCAGCGATGACCGCTCCTGACTTGCGCAGCTTCTCGACTACTGTTGCTGAATAAGGCGGCACATAATCGGCCAGCATCTTCGAGGCACAGGTAGTTCTTATACCAGCTGTACTGATATTATCCTTGATCGCCAGCGGCAAGCCAGTCAGCGGACTACGGTTCTTGTCAGCGGCCAGTAATGCGTCTGCTTGTAAGGCCTGCGAGCGGATACCACTCTCATCCACGGTGACAAAAGCCCCCAGCCCCGAATCGATTTTGTTAATTCTCTCTATACTTAGCTCAGCGAGTTCGGAAGCGCTTATTTTGCCATCTGACAGCATGACTGCCAGCCGGCTGGCACTGAATTTTCTTAGATCCATGTCAATTATCTCCTTCAGGATGTCTGCTATTCGACGGCACGCGGCACTGTCAGGAAACCATCTTTGTTGTGCTTGGTTAGTCCTATAAGCTGCTCACGCTCCAGACCGGGAGCTGCTGCATCTTCACGTAGATGTCCGGCGAAATCATTCGGATCGTCTGACGGTTCAATATTGTCTGTGTCGACAGCTGACAACCGTGTAAAATATTCCAGAACACGTTCGAGCTGTGCTGCGGTCCTCTCAAGCTCTTCATCATCTAGTTTCAAGCGCGAAAGCTCAGCTACTCTCTCGACATCGCTGATTTTCAGAATTTCCTGTCTATCTGTATTCGCCATTTTGTTCATCCTCTCCTTTGCGGACACATAGTCCACAGATCTCTATTAATCAGCATAACAGATATAGCTCAAGGCTCAAGCCTGCTCTGATCTCTTGGAAAAAGCACGCATTGTCTGACATTGCTCTTGCCTGTCAACATCATCAGCAGCCGCTCCAGACCAATGCCCAGACCACCATGGGGCGGCATGCCGTATTTATGAATCATCAAATAGTCGGAGAAACCTTCCGGGTCCATGCCTTTTGCCAGCATTTTGGCCTTCTGCTCTTCATAGTCATGAATCCGCTGTCCACCTGTTGTGATCTCAAGACCACGCAGAAGCAAGTCGAAGCTCAGTGTATAGCGCGGGTCGGCCGGATCATCCATGGCGTAAAACGGCCTCTTTTTGCTGGGATAATGAGTGACGAAAACAAAATCGCTGCCATATTCCTCAAGAAAAAGCTCACCGATCAGACGCTCTTCCTCTGGCTCAAGATCGAATGGATCACGAATCCGTCTGCCGTATTTTTCTGAGACCAGCTCTTTTGCCCTGGCAAAAGTCACCCTCGGGATATTTTCGGCAGAGGCAATTTGACCTCGAGACGACTGATTTCAGGCGCATAATCTCTGCTAAGAAGCTGCATTACATATTGCAGCATGGACTCTTCCATCTCCATTATATCTTCAAAAGATTCGATGAAGCCCATTTCGAAATCGAGACTGGTGTATTCATTGAGGTGGCGGACAGTACTGTGTTTCTCGGCGCGGAAGACCGGTCCGGCTTCAAAAACACGTTCATATACACCCACCATCATCTGTTTATAGAACTGAGGACTCTGGGCCAGATATGCCTTGCGTCCGAAATAGTCGAGCCTGAAAATATTCGATCCACCTTCAGCACCTGATGCTACGATCTTAGGCGAGTGGATCTCAGTAAATTCCTGCTGCTGCAGATATTCTCTGAAACCACGGCAGATGCCTTCCTGCAATCTGAACATATCTCGATAATGCTGATGCCTGAGCGTGATCGGTCTCAATTCGAGATCAGCATCAAGACCTGGGCCGCTCATTTTTTTGCCTAGATGGATAGGTCTTGGCTCTGCCGGGCTTGAGAGCACTTCAATTCTACTGACATGACACTCCTGGCCTCCGGGCGCGCGTGCTTCTTCGCGAAGCACTCCTTCTACTCTTACAGCCTGCTCATCACGCAGCTGTTGAGTGCCGATAATTTCGCTGCTGCTATCGAGCAGACACTGAATAAGCCCCCGCCGCTGCCGCAGTGTGACAAAAGTTATTTCGCCCAATGCTCTGTGACTGTGAATCATTCCCTGCAGTCTGACACTGCCGCTTGTCTTCATATCCATCGTTATACCCCCGCTTTCCAGCCAATAAAAAAGTCCCGGAATTCATTGAATTCCGGGACGGGTAATCATAAAAACCCGCGGTACCACCCTGATTGATGACTAACCATCGTCCTTGATGATATGTGCATCCGCTCTATCGTACATAACGGGTACCACCGTCTATTCCTAATGATCATACAGAGCACCTTAGTCATAATGTGCAGGAGCCTATTGTATAACTTTCAGAACAGAAGCTCAGAAGTGTTCTTCATCCGCCTGTTTTCGAACGCTGCTCTCAATCTATGGCAGCCGTCTCCCTGTCGATTCAATTGCGAATTACTCTCTTCGTCATTGCTTTTTTCTTAGGTAGGATTATAGACTTATCAAGAAGAGATTGTCAAGCTTTTTGCAATTTTTGGTTTTTCTTCTTGCATTTATTCAATATACACTAGCAAATTATGTCTATCTTGACCAGGTTCGAGCGTAAAACAAAACGGTTACTTATTATCGCTGCTCATTTTTCTTGTGAAGACTATGATGGCAGCAAACATGATCAACGCTGCATAACCTATAACCCACCATAAATGCGGCATAATTAACTCAAAATTGCCTGAGAGAGCCGCACGTCCAGCCTCTACAGCATGCATAAACGGGAGAAGCTCAGCTATTTTTTTGAAACCACCGCCAACAAGCTCCAGATCGAACCAGGTACCGGATAACCAGGCACTCAAATTTGTCAGCAGAGCACCACAAATACCGCCGACCTGCTTATCTGTGAAAATACTTCCGCAGAGCAGACCGATCGCTATGAAGAGTATGGCTGCTGGTATGCTCACAACTATGGTCAATAAGATATTCAAACTGAATGAAAGACCGAGGAAAAGCGCGACCACGAAACATACAATCGTCTGCATGATTGCCATAGGTAGCAGCGGCATTGTGTATCCGAAGATAAAATCGCGCGCGGTCAGCGGCGAAGCGAATAACCGCAGCATAAGAGAGCTGGTTCTGTCCTTGGCAATAAGCAGACCTGAGAACAAAGAAATGAAAGAAAGCCCAAAAACAGTAATGCCGGGGATCAAATTGCTAATTCTAAACAAATCTACAGGAATATTGGATTGAATCGCTGTCAGTAGCAGAAGAAGAATGACCGGGAATCCTATGCCGAAGGCAAGATTAATTCTATCCCTAAGTATTTCTTTGCTGTTACGAGCGGCAAAAGCCACCATTTTCATATACTGTTTCCCCCTTCTCCTGCGATAGCGACGAAGGCATCCTCAAAACTTGTTGTTTCAGTTTTGTTCATTAATTCATCTGCTGTTCCGATCTCACATAGTCTGCCGGCAGACATTATTCCTATTCTGTCAGACAATGCGACAGCTTCCTCAAGATAATGAGTCGTCAGGATTATAGTTACTTTTCCCTTCAGCTCTTTGATAACACTCCAAAGCTCACGTCTTGCCAGAACATCGAGACCAAGTGTTGGTTCATCCAGAAACAACAGCTGGGGTTCTGATATCAGAGCCATGGCAATGCTGAGCCTTCTCTGCCAGCCACCTGAGAGGATTTTCGCCTTATCCTCTGCTATTGCAGACATTTTGAAGGAATCGATCATGGCGGCAGCCATCTTCTTCGAACTCATTTTGCTATTACCATATATACCTGCTATAAATTCCAGATTTTCTCTGACAGTCAGGTTTGGAGCTATTGCAGTTTCCTGCGGCGATACATTAATCAGCTCTTTTACCTTATGAGGTGCTGAAATAATACTATTTCCCAACACAGAAGCATCACCAGAACTTGGTTTTATCAGGCATGACAACATTTTGATCGTTGTCGTCTTGCCGGCACCGTTGACACCAAGCAGAGCAAATAATTCACCTTGTCCAACTTCCAGATCGAGAGCTTCCACGGCAATTCTATCTTTGTATTTTTTTCCTAAATTATTTGTTTTGATGGCACTCATTCTTCTGGCTCCTCTCCCCTGAGCTTTTTGATTTCATGGGCAAATCTCATGCTGTCTTCTGCTTCATGCTCTGGATACAGTTCTTCTGCTTTGCCTGCGAAGATCGCATCAGCAATCTTACCGAAGAAGCCCATTCTCTCGATAGCAATGCCCTTTTGCGCGTCAGCCAGTAAGATCAGCGTATCACCAGGAGAAATATCAAAAATATCTCTTACTTCCTTAGGGATTACGATCTGTCCCTTGGGTCCGACTTTTACCGACCCCATGAATTTATCAGTACCATGCCTCTTGCCTCTCATAGTTATTCCTCCCTATCTATCATTTACAATCTTCAACTTAGAGAATACGAATAAAGATAAATGATATTATTCAAACTATACCTACTAGTTATACTTGTTATACTTATATTACTACGCCATATATATATTTGTCCACAAAAATAAATCGTCTCCCGAAGTTTGAGAAACTTCAGAAGACGATTCAGTATTAATTTAAGTTGTTGTTTGTTTTTTGTCAGATCAAATTTTGACCAGAGACTCTATCGGGTAGCGAGAGAGCTTTTCTCTTCCGCCCAGCTCTGTCAGCTCTATGAAAAATAGCACCTTGGCGACCTCGCCGCCCAAAGCTTCTACCATTTGGCAATTAGCCAGAGCGGTTCCACCTGTTGCCAGTAAATCATCTACTACCAGAACCTTCTGTCCAGCTTGTACAGCATCTATATGCATCTCAAGAGTATCACTGCCATATTCTAAACTATAAGTAGCCGAAACTGTCCTATAAGGCAGTTTACCCTTCTTACGCACAGGAGCAAAACCTGTGCCGGTAGCATAGGCAAGCGGCGCACCCAGAATAAATCCGCGTGATTCAGATCCGATAATCAAATCATATTCAACATCGCGGACGAGCTCTGCCATCTGGTCAATAGTTTCACGGAATAAGTCCTTGTCCTTTAGCACAGTTGTGATGTCGATAAAATCAATTCCTGCCTTGGGAAAATCAGGAATATGTCTAAGCGCTGCGTTCAAATCCATTTTTAGGGGCCTCCAGTCATGTGTTTAGCATTTCATACCATGCTATTATACAGTTATTTTACTGAAGTTAACAGATATCATGTTAAAATGAAAATATAAACGAGCCTCGGAGGAAGCAAAAGCATAAGTGTGAAAGGAGGGCAGCCTGCCGCGGTCACCAGCCGATATCCGGCGAGCTGCACAATCATTATGAAGAGGCAAAATACTATGATATTACCAATAGCGAAAAACACAGAAGCTAAACACCAGGCTTCTATCGTCAGAGTCGTCACATTCATGCTGATCATCGCACTGCTAGCCCTCGCTGGCTGCAGCGCAAGCAGCAAAGACACCTCTTATCCAGGAGAACCAGGCTATAACGACGGCGGAGATGGTGCGCCGATGGAAACAACAACTGCCTCAATGTCTCTGCAATCAGGTGCGGGCGATGTTGATAAGCTTGACGCCAACAGGAAGATCATCAGAAATGCCAGCCTTGATATGACTGTGGTTGATGTAACTGCTGTTTATGAATCAATTCTGGCGCAAGCGCAGTCCTATGGCGGGTATGAACTGTCCCGTCAGCAGTCTGAACAGAATGATTATGTTTACATCAGTGCGGCCATAAGAATACCACCTGAAAATCTCGATGCTTTTATCGAATTTATCAAGGAATCGGGCAATGTCATCAATATCAGCATCAGTACAGATGACATAACAGAGAGCTACTTCGATACCGAAATCAGGCTCGAGAATATGGAGAAGAACCTTGATAAGTATTACGAATATCTCGAGGACAGCCGTAATATCGAAGACACAATAATGGTTCAGAATCAGATCAACACTCTGACCATGGAGATCGAATCACTAAAGGGCAAGCTTAAACTCTGGGACAGTCAACTCTCTGAATCTACAGTTGCTCTAAATATCCGTCAGGTAGACGATCCTGTACAAATTCGAAAAGAAGTAAACTGGAAGGCACTCAGCTGGGATGATATGTCCTATATGATGACCTCCGGACTCAAGAGCGTTGTCAACTTCCTCACAGGAGTTGGTCAGTGGCTGCTGATCGTAGGTGT